>JAPLCR010000609.1 GCA_026392135.1 Armatimonadota bacterium | reverse complement strand
GTCGCAGTTCGCCTACGACAGTTTCGGAAACATGACGAGCCAGACGGCTTCTGACGGCGGGGTGACGATAAACACCTACGACACCGCGAACCGAATAGCGACGAGCAAAGACCCTCTGGGGCGTATCACGAGTTACACCTACGATGTGGGGAACAACCAGACTTCCGTGACGAACCCGCTGGGTCAGACGACAACTTACGTCTACAGTAGCGGTCAACTCTCGGCAGTGGTAGACGCTCTAGGCAACAGGACGAGTTACACCTACAACCGCTTCGGGAGCAGAGCCACCGAGCAGAACGCACTGGGGTACGTCACAACTTACGGCTACGACAGCGCGAACAACCAGACGAGCGTACAGCAACCTCTGGGGCAGATAAGCACAAACGTCTACAACTCTGCGAACCAGCAGATAGCGAGTATCGACCCGCTGGGAAACAGAACCTCGTACACGTATGACAGCCTGAACCGCCGGGTAGCGGTTCGAGACGCGAACAACCACGTCAGCACGACGGTCTACAGCAACTGTAACCAGGTGACGGCGAATGTGGACGCGCTCGGCAACCGCACCAGTTACACATACGACGCGATGAACCGCAGAACGGTGGTGACGGACGCGCTGAACAACTTGACGACCTCTCAGTACAACATCGGGGGGCAGTTGACGACTTCGATAGACGCACGCGGCTACACGATGGTCTACGGCTACAACGCGAACTCTCAGCAGGTCACGACGCAGGACGCGCTCGGCAATGTCTCAACAGTCGTCTACTCCTCCAACTCCAACCAGGTGAGCGCGAACGTGGACGCTCTCGGCAATCGCACGAGTTACACCTATGACCTCGCGGGACAGCAGACGGCGATACAGAACGCTCGCGGTAACTTCACAACGTTTGCTTATGACAGCGCGAGTCGCGTCTCCACTATGAAGAACCCGTTGGGGCAGATAACCTCGTACAGTTACGACGCGGCGGGGCGGAATACGCTCACTATAGACCCGAAAGGGAACCTCACCATCTACGGGTATGACTTGCGACATGAAGCCGCATGAAAGATTGTCTGGCTCTCCTCTTAAAGGGAGCGGTGGACATGGGAACAGTATGCTACACGGTAGTGAACGGCGAGGTGTTGTCCGAAAACAGAGGCGGCGTGAAACGGGACTACCTGCCTGACACGCAAGGCAACACCAAGGGGGCTACTCTGTGAACCTGACGTGAAAATCAGTAACATCCTTGCAATCCCCTTCTCAAATCTCTCGAACCACGCCCTTAAACTGGGGTGCGTACTCAGGGAAAACCTCTCCCGCCCTACTGTTCTTCATGCGCTTGTACAGAACCTCCGCCAGTATATCGCGGTAGTCGGTGGTCACGCGCAAATCGCCCCCATCCTCTAGTTTGTCCTGCGCCAAGCCCGGAAAGTCGCCATGAACCTTTCCGCCGACAACGCCCTCGCCTAACAGGAGGAAACAGCTTGCTCGCCCATGGTCTGTACCGAGGCTGTAGTTCTCATAAGCCCTGCGCCCAAACTCCGTCATCACAAGAACGGTGACGTGTTTCATCCGTGTATTAAGGTCTTTCACGAAGGCAGCGAGTGACTGTGCAAGGTCTCCCAAAAGGCGTGCCTGTAATCCCGTTTCGCGCCCCTGTGCAAAGTGAGTGTCCCACGACCCCCGCATCTCCAAAAACGCAACCTCCATGCCCACATCCCCCTTCAAGAGGCAAGCCGTCTGCTGAAAGCCGCTACCTAGCGTGGTAGCTGGGTAGGCGGCTCCATGCTCAGGGCGATAGTGCGCTGGGTCTAACCGCTGAATGGCGGTCATCGCGGCGAGCGTTTCGCGCCCGACCTGCTCTAGCGGCATAGGAAGTTGATAAGGGTCTAATGTGGAAGTCTCTTTCGTAGTGGAGGCTTCGCCATACATCCGCTTGAGGGAGTCGGTCAACGCTTGCGCCCTGTCGGGGAGGGGAGGTTGACCTTGAACCGCCGTAGGAGCGACAAGCCGATAGTCGGTTAGAGAGGTCAGCGTGACGGCGGTAGTTGCGCCCCGCATGGTGTCGGGTAGGGTGTCGGCGAAAGCGACGGCGCGGAGTGGTAGTTCAAACGCGCCCGCCGTTAGTTGAAGGTGACGCGCCAGCCAGCCGCTTGCAAGCCCCGCCTGTCGCCCCAAACCCCTCTCCATCGTCGCCATTGCCTCGAAGTGAGAGCGGGTGCGGTCGTCCGAGCCAACCCCATGAACCGCCGTGAACTTTCCCTCCTTATAGAGGCTATGGAGCGGCGCAAGAGCGGGGTGCAAGCCGAAGAACCCATCTAAATCGAGAGCGCGGGAGGCGGCGGACGCAGCCTTGTCGTTGGGACGCGCCAACGCGAGAGTCGGGCGGAGGCGATAGTAGTTATCATCGCCGTAGGGCGCGACCATGTTCAGCCCATCCGCCCCCCCCCGCAAAAACAGAATGACTAGCGCGTCTTTTGTGTTGTGCGCCGTCTCTTTCGTCCCCAGTGTCACGTTTGCGAGAGCGGAGTAGCGGCTTCCTGCGCCTATGCCAGACGCGGCGAGCGCGGCTCCCGTGAGAACTTGTCGGCGCGTAAGTTTGAGGTTCATGTTCGAGGCTCCTTATCTCCACTGAAACGCGGGAGAAGCCAAAGTCAGAGCGGCTACCTCCGCAATAGCCGTATTTTCTGGTAGGTTGGACTGCCGCGCTTTTGCAAGGTGCCCGCGCAGAGTGGCGACAACGGGCAGGGCTTCACTAGAGTTCATCGGTAGGTTGAGAAGAGATTCCACAAGGGTCTGTATCTTGCCCTCGTCTCCCTTCGCCCCCAACGCCTTGAAGCCCGCTTCGAGGTCAAAGCTCGTTCCATCAATCTGTCGCCCTGTGAGGGCGAGGGCGAAGTTCCAACGCCCCAACAGGGAGCCCGTCCACGCTGCCGCCTTTTCAGGAAAGCCATCGGGCATGGGCCACTGGTAGAGCGGTTGCCCCATCGCGGCGAGGTGTTTTTGCAGGTTTCCTCCGCCGTCCGTGTCTGCGCTGACCGCCCTAAGCGCCGAAACCATAAAGTCAAGAGGGCGTTTGAATACCGGGCGGTTGCGTGTCGGGTCGAAAACTCCATCTAGCAGAATTGGACGCAGGAGGGCGCGTATATCGGTGTCGTTTTTCAGGTAGGCTTTGGCGGCGCGGTCTACGATTTCAGGCGGAACGTGTCCGAGATAGCGGCGACACAGTTTTCGCGCCAAGAATCGCGCCGTCGCTTCGTGCATAACGAGTTGTTCTAACACACTATCTGCATCTCTCTCGCCCGCTTTGGGAGCGAGATGCAGGTTCAGAAATGGTATGAACTTCGCGCCCTCATCGTGCAGTGAGGAGTCGTAGTAGAAGCCGGGATGTGGGTCTTTTGCGCTTGCCAGAACGCTCTTCATATCGTAACGTATGTCGCTAGTGGTTTTGAGCCGCCACCCCGTGAAGCACCGTGCCACCTCTTGAATGTCTTTCTGCGTGTAGCCGCTATTTACGCCGAGCGTGTGGAGTTCCAGAAGTTCTCGCGCATAGTTTTCATTCGCAACGCCCTTTCTGTTCTGCTGATTGTCGAGGTAGGAGAGCATGGCGGGGCTGTGCGCGGATGCGAGAAGCAGATCGCGAAACTTGCCAAACAGGTGTGGACGCACTACGTTTTCCGCGTCTATCGCCACAAGTTCCCGCTCGTTGCCCTTGAGGGCGTAGATGTTGAAGTGGTTCGTCCAGAAGTCGGCGAGAGTCTCCCGCAACTGATGACGGCTGTAGACGGCTCTGAGAATAGCGGCTTGCATCGTCTCTGCCATAAGCTGGTCGTTGTCTATATCGTTGGTGGTGTCAGGGGCTGAGCGGACACGCTCCTGCAAATCAATCGAGCCGACGCGCCAATCTACAATAGGGTCTTCGGTCAGGTTATCGGCGAGCTGCTCTTCCAGCCAGTTTTTCGCGCCCGTCTGAGCGACTCGCGCCACCTCTCCCGGCTTCGCCCCGAATGCGGCGCGGTTCAGAACGTGGCGTGCCTCCAGTGCCGACGGCGTGTTGGGTAGGGCGGCGTATTCTGCATGAACTCTCCCTGTAACCTGCTGAACTCTACCGCGTATAAGGTCGCACCCCGCCATACCTATCAGTGCCGCCACTCCCAAGCCTCCCGTCACCTGTTTCGCGGGGGAGGAAGTCGCAGGAGTCTCTGCATCCATTTTAGGCTACTCCTGTCACATCATGCGAAAGTGGCGGAACGACAGGGCTAGAGTAGGTATGCTTCTGCGGGAGAACGGCGAGAACCCCAGAACCGAGCGCGAAGAGAATAGAGAGAGGAAGCATAAGAAACCAGCCGAGCAGGGGAAACAGCATTGCAAAGCTGTGGACGAGGCTCCCGCGTACCAACATCCCAAAAGAGGTTCTCGCGCCGGACATCTCTCCAATTCGCGTTCCAAGTAGCGAAGCGATACCTGAGCCGCCCACAATAAGAATTCCGCCGCACAGAAGTGCGAGAACGAAGCCAGTAAGCTTGATTAGCCCCTGAGGGTTACCCATGAGGGTGAGAGCGATAAAGACAAGAACAGCCATGCCTATTCCTGTAAGAAAGCACTTTTTGGGCTTGTTGTCTAGTAGGTTTCGGGCGCGTTGTGACTGTTGGGGCAGGGCGAGAGCTGTTACAATGACAAGTGCCGCCCATGAGGTGAGAAGTGCCATTGTGACAGCGACTCCAAACTGTACGAGAGCGAGATTCATAGTTATCCTCCGGAGTAGGGTTTGATGGGATAGTTTGCAGTGCGTTTTGCTTGATACTACGTTTGGTAACGGAGGGCGTTGTGTGAAAAAAGTCACACCCTAGACCTTATTCCTTAATTTTCGCCTCGCACCTTGACACAACGACGTTCTTTTTGTAAGATAGTGGGTGCTGTAGCTATAAACGAACAGCAGAGGGCGAACTATTACCCCATTTTGGGCGAATATATCGGGGTTATCAGGAGGAGTTTTGTACTATGCGACGCAGTGGTATGCTCTTTTTTGTACTTGTGTTGGGTTGTGTTTTGTGTGCATGCGGTAGCGGCTCAGGCAACAATAGCGCTACTGTTTCGCGCTTTGCGGGTACTTTTGACGGTACTTGGGTAGATATAGGGAATGGACAACAAGGAACGCTTACGACGACTGTCTCCAATAGCGGTACGATTACTGGCACGCTTGCCAACACTACCAGAGGCACGAATGCCGTTTTGAGCGGCACTATTAGCGAGGCAGGGGCGACCAGCATAACACTCGCGTACCCCACTACTTCAAACCTCTATACGGGGGTGCTGTCTTTGGATGCGCGAAGTCATATTGTCGGTTCAATACAGACCACGAATGGTGTTTCCGTAGTGGGTACCTCTCAACTAGACTTGACAAAGCGGTAAGAGATAGGTACGGCTTTTGTTGTGAAGCCCCTTTTCTTTTTATAGAGAAAGGGGCTTCATTGGAAATCGTTTCGCTCACTATCAGTACTATGGTAGGCACAGAGGTGAAAGCAGTAACGCTTTAGGGGGTTTTCCAGAGAGTGAGCGTGCTAGCCCCTTTTACAAGGATGTTACTGCCCGAAATAGCGGGGCTAGACCACATCTGGCTATCGGCAACCTCATAGCGGGCGACCTCTTGTAGCCTATCTGACTTCTTGGCATAGACGAACATATCACCCCCGCTCGCAAACGCTAACACGCATGACCCCGCATCGTAGAGCGTAACGTTCTCCCCTTTGTTACCAGGACACTCCCAAACAATTTTTCCGCTATCCGCCGCCATACACACGACCTGCCCGCGTCGCTTCTCATTCACAGCATAGAGTATATTCCCAGTAAGGACGGGGCTAGAGGTGGACATCGTGACATCACGGGTCTCCCATATCTTCTCAGGAACCCACTTCCCCCCCGTTTTGGAGACTCGCAGTGCAAAGGTCGGGCGTTGGTTCGCTCCGCAATAGACAACATCCCCTTTAACAACGGGCGTGATGGAGTTGTGGTTGAAGTAGTTTTGCCGCACCTTCATACTCCACAAAAGTTGCCCGTTTTCAGGGTAGAGGCTTATCCACATACTGTGCGAAGCCGTAATGAGTTGACGAGTTCCGCCTATCGTCGCCAAAACGGGAGAGGTGTAGCCGGGTCCTTCGCCTGTCCACTTCCATATCTCTAAGCCTGTGTCTTTGTCTAGTGCTAAAAATGCCCCTCTGTCTTCATGCCCTACATGAACGTAGATTCGCTTTCCATCAATCAGCGGTGAGAGGGCGGCTCCACAAACCGGCATGGGTGTAGAGAACGCCTTTGAGAAGTCTTTGCGCCAGAGGATTCCCCCAGTATTCGCTTGGAAGCAGGTTATTAGCCCATTGATGCCTGTCGTGTAAAGCTTCCCGTCGTGGTAGAGCGGTGTTGAGCGTGGGGCTTTTCCCAATCGTTGTGCGGGAAAGATAACGCTATCGAAGGGGGCGGCTACGTTGTCTTCCCAAATCACTTTGCCATTCGCCATGTTGAGGCAGAGCGTCCACTCACTCTCTCCGCGTCGAACGAAGACATAGGCGCGATTGCCCACAATGATAGGCGAAGAGTGTCCTTCACCAACGTTTACCGACCACTGCTTTGTCAGCTTTTGGGGCCAGACAGAGGGAGCGGTAAAGCCCGCAATGTGTCCGTCTCGTTTGGGACCTCGCCACTGTCCCCAGTCCTCTGCCTTCGCGAAAGAGGAGAGGCTAAGTAGAGCTACTATTGCGCCGAATCGAACAAGATGATTAGATTTCATGGTTTACCTCGTGGTTGTGAGTAGTTGGTGTTATGGACTGCGGTTCAATCACTGGCGGGCATCTGCGTGTAGATGTTGCCTGCGGAGAAAAACTCTGCTATGCGTTTGCGGCGGAACTCGAAAATCGCCTCCACCTGACTGCGGACGATAAGGCGGTGCGCCAACACGCCTAGCCAGCCTAAGGGCACGCGGTAACGCACCGTGTCCGTCATTAGAACCCCTCCTCCGCAAACCTCAAAAGTGTGCGTATGATGCCAAAGGATGTAAGGACCTCGCTCTTGAGTGTCTACAAACTGCGTTCCCTGTACCCACTCCTGAATAAGCGTATGCCACTGGTACGGGATACCCATCCAGCGTAGGCGGTAGACGATTCGCGTTCCCGTCTGGATAGTGTTGGGTTGTACAGAGAGAATATGGAAGCCCATTTCAGGGGGCGTGATTTTTTGCAAGTTATGCGGGTCTTCAAAAAATGGGAAGACCTCCTCTATCGAAGCGGGTATCCACTGTGTACAGGTAAGCGAGTATTCCGGCGCGCCGAAAGCCAAAGAGCGGTTCATAGATTTCTGAGATCTCCTCCTAAAGGGGTGTCATACGCCTTGGATAGGGTAGGGTCAAGGCTTTTGAGTCAGAGAAGCTAGTCCGACTGCCGCTATCTCCTTATCGTCCCGTACATAGAGAACATCGCCCAGTAGCGTCGGGGCTGTCCAACAGCGTCCTGACAAAATCTGAAAACTACCTATAGACTGCAAACCTGTGGAGGAGAGACTGCATAGGGTCAGAAGACCGTCTCCGCGTAATAGAACGACCTCTTTCCCCACTCTAAGCAGGTTCGCATCGGTCTGTCCCCGCTCCTTCCATACCTCTTCTCCTGTAGCAAGGTTCAGCCCGACGGTGAAACTACCTACAGAGCCGTACACGGTTTCGGTATCCGCCACCCAGTTGCAGTAGAAGAAGGGAGTGCGGGTGTTTTTCCAAACTGCCTCCACCTTCGTTCTACTCTCCTCTGTAGACAGCTCTAGCAGGTGTGTTCCGAGAACTCCTTGCCCAGAAATAAGTAGTTTTTGTCCAGGAAGAGCGATAGGAGTAGGGACATTTGTTAGCCCAAGCGAGGGCATAGGGTAACTCCACAGAGTTGCGCCATCCTGTGCAGATATTCCAAGAATAGCGTCTCGTGTTACCTGTACTATCTGCATTTCCCCCGCGACTTGTATCAGAATAGGGGAGGCATAGCTAGGCTCGGCAGGCTCCGACTTCCACACCACTTTTCCTGTCGCCGCAGAGAATGCCGCTAGGGCAGTCTGTTTTCCGCCAATATGCACCACAAAGTTGTTTTGAAGAATAAGCGGACTGGATGAAAATCCAAACTGTACCGGGGTCGCGCCAAACTCAGAGACCAAGTTGTGTTCCCATACAATCTGCCCGTTGGCGGTATCGAAGCACTGCAATAGCCCCGTAAAGCCTAGTGTGCACACTCGTCCAGCAAGAAGGGCGGGGGTCGCCTGTGGGCGCGGTGGGTCGCCGGTAAACGATTCCTGCTTATTCAGCATCTTAATCGAGTGGCGATGCTCCCATAGTGTCTGCCCTGTCGTTTTATCCAGAGCGATAACCACCTCTATCTGCTTTTTAGCGTCCATAGGGTCTGGCTCTGCATAGAGAGTGAACAGCGACTTACCATCTGAGACGATTCCTGATGTCCCCTGTCCCAATTTTCGTTTCCAGAGTATGCCAGAGCGTCTCTCCGCTTTACGAGAGAGTGGCGAAACAAAAAAGTCGCGATTCGCGCCGCCGTACTGTGTCCAGCTCTGCCCAGTCTTTTTTATATCGCCTGCCGTCGTGTTTCGTACTGTTTTGATGGGTTTTTGTAGAGGGTGAAGGGGGGTAGCGATACCCGCCGAAGCGAAATCGATGGGCTTAATAGTGAGCATTGTCAGCAAAAGAGCCGCGAAGAGTGGCTTGCCATTGATAGAGTGCATCGTAGTTATCTCCTTAAACGCCTCTCTCCAAAAGTCTGCGCGTTATAACGCAGCGATACAAAAAATTCATTTTGAGACCCAATGAGTTGAAGAGTAGCCTTGTGAAGAGACCCTGTACTCCTTTGGCGTGTTCGTACACTATCTGCTCAGAAATGCGGGTTACAGTAGCACTCTCTTCAGTGAAGGAGTGTGTATGCTCCCAGCGCAACATGGGTCCCTCTACCTGTGTGTCACGAAAGCCATGTAGCGCGTCTATTTTATCGTGTCGAGCTTTCCATCGGAGCGGTATTACGGCAAACCAGAGTGTAAAATCGGAGAGAGAGCCTTCGGACATTGGCTCAACAGAGTGAAACTGAACCCAGATAGGAGGTGGGGTCAGCTGTCGGAGGGTATTTGTGTCACGGTGAAACTGGGCAACCTCCGTAATTGAGGCACGCACTGTAAAGGTAAACTGGAAAGTGTGTCGTGCCGGATTTCTCTCATGCTTGTCGTTTCGCACATCCCTATTGTCAGGGGATTTATACTCTTGGAAAGGAAAATCCGGCACTATGGCACACTCCGTTACTTAGGTAGTAGTACGGAGTCTATGACGTGGATAACTCCATTACTCGTCTCGATGTCCGCTTTTACTACTTTGGATTTGTTGATTTTTATGCCATGTTTGTTGTAAACGGCGATGGATTGACCATTGACAGTCTTGACATGGGTACCGCTTTTGAGTTTTTTTGCATCTGCCGCCATTATCTTGCCAGAGACAACATGGTAGGTCAGGATTGCGGTGAGAGTCGCCTTGTTTTCGGGCTTAAGAAGGGTGGCGAGGGTTCCGGGCTTGGCTTTTTCCAACGCTGCGAAAGCCTTATCTGTTGGGGCAAAGACGGTGAAAGGTCCTGCGCCTTTGAGTGTGTCGACTAAGCCAGCGGCTTGTACTGCCTTCACAAGGGTTTTGAAAGAGCCGGCGGCAACTGCTGTGTCTACAATGTCTTTTTCTGCATCGGCTTTTGCCGCGGTTACGCCTGTTACGAAACTGAAAAACACTCCTACAAGAGCGAGCTTGAGAGCCGTGTTACGGAAGTTCATTTGATTGTCAAACCTTTCTGCAATGTGCGGTGTAACGAAAGAGTTTAGGAATTTGTCTTTCCTGTTCGTTATGTCTAACATTATATCAAATTAATTACGCCTTGTCAATGTAT
>JAPLCR010000027.1 GCA_026392135.1 Armatimonadota bacterium | reverse complement strand
CGTTCGGCGATAGTAGCTCCCGGTTTGAGGACGACTACGGCAAGCACCTCTTCACCGCGCTTCGCGTCCATTATCCCAATAACACACGCTTCGGCAACGGCAGGGTGGGTTAATAGAACCTCCTCCACTTCACGCGGATAGACGTTGAAGCCTGCCGTGATAATCATGTCTTTTTTGCGGTCTAAGATATAGACGTAGCCGTCTTCATCAATTTCCCCCATATCACCCGTGTGATACCAACCACTCGTCATCACTTCGGCGGTGGCTTGCGGCTGATTCAGGTAGCCGAGCATGACGTTGTCGCCGCGCACTACAATCTCGCCAATCGCATTGATAGGTAAGGTGTTATCGGCTTCATCAAAGATAGCGACCTCCACGCCGGGTAACGGCACGCCAACACTGCCTGCCTTCCGAATGCCATCTGGGGGATTAACAGAGGTTACAGGGCTACATTCGGTGGGACCATCGCCTTCCAGCACTGGTATACCTAAGGTTCTTTCCACTGCATGAAGGAGCTCGACAGGTAGAGGCGCACCGCCAGAGACGGCAAGGCGCAGTTTGGGAAGGGCTTTGTCACCTGTTGCGAAGAGTTGTAAGATAGCGTTGAAGAGTGCGGGAACACCGGGCATAACGGTTACGCCATGCTCTAGCATAATCTCATAAGCCTTTGCGGGGGAGAACTGCTCTAGTATTACCATCGTGCAACCCTCGGAAAGCGCGAGATTCTGACAGACCGTCATGGCAAACGAATGGAAGAGGGGCAGAAGCGTTAGAAAACTATCTGAAAGTTGGAACTTGAGGAGGGCTTGTACCTGCTGAACATTTCGCACGAGGTTCTTGTGGGAGAGCATGGCTCCCTTTGGATAGCCCGTCGTACCGGAAGTGTAGATGATGACCGCGCAGTCATTTTCATTGCTCTGCGTAGCAGCTGCTACGGGGGCGGTGGGGCTGGCTTGAGGTGCGAGATTTTCAAGTGTCAGGCTGGCGAGCGGCTCTGTGGGATCTACAATGAGAATGTGTTTAAGATTGGGCAGTCCCTCCTGTGCAGTAGCTGCCCCGATGGCGAGAGGTGCGACCGTCAAGACAGTCTTGATTTGTGAGTCACCCCAGATATACTGAAGCTCCGCCGGTTTCAGAAGGGGATTGACAGGGACGACTACCGCCCCGCACAACGCACCCGCGAAGTAGGCGCAGATTGCTTGCGGGCAGTTCGGCATAAGGATACCGACACGGTCTCCCTTGCCAATGCCTAATGTACGGAGGGTTCGTGCTAGCGTCTGAACCCCCTCCTCTAACGCACGATAGGTGATTTTCTGGTCACGAAAAACAATGGCGATGCGCTCAGGGTATTTTCTTGCCCCGTCGATTACGATATTGCCCAAAAAAAGCATAAGAGACCTCTCCTTAACGGCTACGAAGGTACCGATTCCGGTGGATTAGGCAGCACGACCGTAAAGGTAGAGCCATGCCCGTATTCACTCTCCACTGTGACCATGCCTCCGTGCATCTCCACGATATTTTTTACGATGGCTAATCCCAAACCTGTACCGCCTGAATGACGTGAACGCGCTTTGTCTACCCGATAAAATCGCTCAAAGATTCGCGGTAAATCCTGGCTCATAATACCCACGCCGCTATCGGATACGCGTATGCGAACATCGTCTGCTATCGACTCTGCTACTAAGTACACGTTCCCATTTTCGGAGGGGTATTTGATGGCGTTGTCTACAAGATTTATCAGTACCTGTTCTATCTGTTTCCGCTTGTGGGCGAAGTCGCTCAACGACCTTCTTGATCTGTTCGTCGAGTGCGAACTGCACTCGCTCAGGCGGTTTCGACTCGGCATGAGACAGCACGAGCAGGTCTTCAAGGAGGCGTGTCAAACGCTCTACCTCCTGCTGAATGATGAGAACAAATCGCTCTGCCACCTCTTCATCGTGAATTGCCCCCTCTTGTAGAGTCTCTGCCATAGCTCGAATGGAGGTTAAAGGTGTTCGGAGTTCGTGAGATACGTTCGCGACAAGGTCTCGGCGAATGGTTTCCAACCGTCTTAACTCAGACACATCTTTGAGGAGTAACATGATCAGAGAGTGACTCGGAAGGTTTTCATTGGGTATAGGTACGGCTCGGACATGGAGAGTTAGCGGGCTACTCTCTTTCGTAATGCGTAGCTCTCTCTCATCGGGCAGTCCACTTTTTTGAACTTTTGTGACTAAGCTGAGCAGCTCGTAGGAGAGGGTTATCTGTAAGAGTGTCTGCCCAACTAGGGGACGCTCCCGAATTTCTAAGAGTCGGATAGCGGCGGGGTTGCTTTCAAGGATACGGTTGTGACTATCTACGAGAAGAACACCCGCATCAACCTCATTCCAGAGGACTCCGTGTAGCAGTGGGGTCAAACTGTTTTCTGTAGTCATCGGATAAACTTGTAGCCTATACCGCGTACCGTGAGGATCCTAGCTGGCTGGGAAGGAGCGACCTCTACCTTCTCTCGTAGCCATCTAATATGAACATCCACCGTGCGCTCTTCTACATACGCCTCCGCGCCCCAAACCCTGTCTAAGAGCGTCTGGCGCGAAAATACCAGTCCGGGGTTAGAAGCAAGAAAACGTAGTAGCTCAAACTCTTTCGGCGATAGCCCAACTACATCATCACCCAGTTTTACCTCGTGACGCGCCATGTCAATCGTAAGATTACCACTCTGTAGCCTTTCGACTGAGGCATTGATCTCCTCATTAGAACCCGTGCGCCTCAATACGCTCTTCACTCTTGCCAGTAGCTCACGCATACTAAAGGGTTTGGTGACATAGTCGTCTGCACCAAGCTCCAAGCCCACTACTTTGTCTGTCTCATCGGCGCGAGCCGTGAGCATGATAATCGGGATATTGCCTTGCTTTCGCAGAAGGCGGCACACATCAAATCCACTTGCTGAGGGTAACATCACGTCCAAAATGATCAAATCTGGGCAGTCTTCGCGTACAGTATTGAGGCACTGCTCGGCATCATACGCGACTTGAACGGTGTACCCTTCTTTTTTTAAATTGTAGGAGATAGCTTCCACAATCGGCTGTTCATCGTCTACTACCAGAATTTTCATGCTGGGGTCTCCTTCTGTATTGGTTGCCTTTTGTGCGTTCACCCCCCTTTTCTCAATTTGCATTATGGCAGGAGACTTAATAAAAGTCAACGGAGGTAATCAGTATCGAGCAGAGGTATCTCTGTATATTCAGTTTGGCGAACGAAATGAGGCGAGTGTAACCCGTTAGGTTTAAGTTCGTCTAACTATGCGTACTCACAGAGTTGCGCTCTATGCAAACGGGATTCAGGGCGGTAGCAATGCCCAACTTAACTATGCGGAGGATGGACTAACAGATGAAGAACAATCAATCGGGGGCAGCACGCATTGGGGCGGCTCTTTTGCTCTGCTTGTTCGGTGCCGTAATGGTTGCCGCAAGCGGCGCCGAGGGACAAGGCGGTGGCGGGCAGGGCGGGGGTGGTGGCGGGCAGATGGGGGCCATGGCGGGCATGGCGGGCTCCGTTCCGAGAGGCGATACCTATTCGAGTACGAATATCCTCTCACCCGGCGATGCCAGCGACTGGCCCTTCGAGGTGCGAAACGGCGAGACGTTGATTATCTCCGTCAAGAGTTCTGTATTCGACCCTATGGTGGAACTTGTGGACTCTAAAAACAAAAAGATAGCCGAAAATGACGATGTGCATCGCGGCGTTCAAGATTCGCTTCTGCTCTACTACTTCGCCAAAGGCGGCAAGTACACCGCGCTGGTGAAAGCCGCCAAGCAGGGCGCGGGCGGAGCGTATCATTTTTCCGTGCGTCGCTTTGTCGCTACCGGAACGACTGTAGGGGCGCGAAGTTCGGGAGCGTTGGGCGCATCGCAGATTCAGTGGCATCGTTTCCACGCGGAGGCGGGGCAGACCGTTGTGCTTACAACGCTTCCTGCTTCGGAGGTCGCTATGGAGATGGTCGCGCCGAATGGAGAGCGGATCAAAGGAATCACCCCGAACGACGAAGGGCGCTACTCTCAAAGGTTCGTCTTTCGCGCCCCCTCAAAAGGAGCCTACTCCGCACGTCTTAGCGGACAGGCGAACCTCAAGTATGCGCTGACGGTCGCGTTGGCGCGTGTGTTCCCTTTGGCTATCGGGCAAACCCCTGCGCCAAAAAAGATGGAGATAGGGGGGCTAGACCTCTGGAAATTTCAGGGCAAGGCGGGGGATATGGTGAGCGTTCGGGCAAAAGCGGCGGGTATGGGTGTCGCCTCTACTTTGGAGTATCTTCCACCAGTACGCAAAGAGGACGAGGCAGAACCGCTTGAAGCCTCCTCCTCCGCGCCGATTGTGTTTTTGCCGTCAACCTCGAAAGATTCAATTCCAACTACCGCTCTTTTGAACAGGACGGGGGCGTACCAGATAGCCATTTCTCAAGCGAACGCGCAGGAGGTCGAGTATTCGCTTTCTGTAAACGCGCCCGCGAAGCCCCTTCCGCTCAACGGCACCAGCGAGGGGAAGTTGAGTATAGGCGGTGCAGACTACTGGGCGTTCGAGGGTAGAGCGGGAGAGATAATTCGTCTGGGGGGCGCGTCGGAACAGTTTGACGCAAACCTCTCGCTCTTTTCACCGGAAGGCGAGGAGCTAGGGAGCAACGACGACGGAGGAGAAGGAACCAACGCGCTACTGACCGCCATACTACTTCGAGAAGGGCGCTATTTTCTGCGAATACATTCGGCTGGCGGCGGCGGAAGCGGGGCTTATCGCATTCAAACCACCCGAAACCCTGTGAAAGCGTTGGCTTTCGACAAGCGAGAACAGGGAAGTATTGGAGCGGGGAGTAGCGAGATATGGGCGTTTCAAGGGAACGCAGGGCAGACGGTTATCATCAGCGTTCGCTCTGCTGACTTCGACGTGACTGTCTCCCTACGCGGTCCCGATGGGGTTCAAATAGGGATAGATGACGATGGCGGCGATGGAACGAACAGTCTGCTTTCGCGGAGACTGCCGCTCAAGGGAACCTACACAGTTTGGGTGAATGCAAAGCAAGGGCGCGGGAGCTATGTTCTAAGGCTTATCGAAGCACCTTAGTGCGCTTAACCCCATTTAACAGATGCCGCCACTCTTTGGGGAACTGTGGTAGCCCCTTGGGAACGCCATCTGCATCCTTGCCTCGCACCATGAAGTCGTTGTCTCGGATGGGATTGCAAGGCTCTTTTCCTGAGCGAATTTTTTCCAAGAGAGGAGCTTAATTCGTTCGTTATCAACTTCAAAGGTATCGCTATCGCTCCGTTCCGGTTCTTGCGTCTTTGTTTCCTGCGGGGATTGCACATCTGAGTGTGAGGATGTAGTGTAGGTTCCATCCTCTATTAAGTGAAGACTACCGCCCATCCACCAGTATCCCCAATGGTACGAGCCGACAAGGTAAGCGGGTGGTTTTGGAGTATTGGTCACGGTATTGGGTGAACAGTGCAAGTAAAGTGCCGTTCCGACAAGCAAACACAACCCACCCAAGAGAAGCAGGGGCTTTCTCACTGGCTTCACTCAGGCTCGAAGAGCGTCGGAATTCGCCCCGTCATGACCTCTTGCACCCATTCCTTCATCTTTTTCGGTTCTCCGCTGTAGTGTCCGTAGGCGTTCACGTACTCCAGAACCGCCTGTCTCTCTCCTTTCGCGCAAAGTCCGCCTAATAACTCTTTATACGGGCTATTACTCCGATATTTAAAGGTTCCCATACCTGCCTGAACGAGATGCTCCTTTGCGGCGGACAAATTACCCTTTCGCAACGCCGCCACCCCCAAGATGATGTGCGCGTCGTGCCTGTAATCCTGCCACCACTCCATGTCGCTCGGCGTACGCAATATTATATCGTTCGCATACTTGACCGCTCGTTTGTCGTCTCGCGATTTTGCGGCTATGTTCGCCGCTTTCGCGAGGCGTTTCGTATATTCATCGCCAGGAGGTATGTCCGTATCTACAGGTATAACCCCCTTCAACAGAGGCATCCACGCCTTCGGGAGTTTCGGTAGACCTCTTGGAACTCCGTCCTTATTGTCACCGCGCACCATGAAGGCGTTGTTGCCAATAGGGGTGCAAGGCTCTTCGCCTTTGCGAATGGCTTTTACAAAGTCGTAAACGCCGCCATACCCTCCGTTCTTAATCAAGTACAACCGCTTATCCCAAGGAACCGAATAGTATGTTTCGACTGTCTTAGGTGTTCCGGTTTTTGTGGAGATAATTTTTAGGCGTTCGCCGTCCCACTCATAAACGCTCTTGTCGCGCCTCTTTTCGCCCGTAGGGTCGTCTTTGTCTATCACATCGGAATGAGAGCCTGACGTGTACGAGCCGTCCGCTTTGAGCGTAAGCCTTTCTCCCATATACCAGTAGCCCCAATGATACTCTCCGATAAGGTATGCGGGCGGCTTCTGGCTAGAAGATAGGGGCTTTTTGTTCTGGTATGCGTATATAACACTCGAAAATAGCGTACACAAGGCGCACACGAGAAGTAGAGTTTTTTTCATTCGTCGCCTCCAAGCTAACTGGCATCTACGGCGGAATAAAGTATTACAAGGCTCGTTCCGTTAGCCTTCCGATAAGATAACCGTTACCTCGTCAGGGGTGGGGGTAGCCTCTTGCGGAACGCGGTAGGAGAGGACGGAGCTGACTCCCCTCTCGCGCATAGTAATACCATACCATGTGGGGGTCGCTTCCATTGTCGCGGGGTTGTGCGTGATTATAAGGAATTGGCTATTCTGACTGAAATCGCGTACCAACTCTGCAAACTTCGCCACGTTCGCGCCGTCGAGGGGCGCATCCACCTCGTCAAGTAGAACGAAGGGACTCGGCTTCACGGCAAGAAACGCGAACAGCAGTGCGGTGGCGGTGAGGGCGCGTTCGCCGCCGGAGAGAAGGGAGAGGCTTTGTGGCTTCTTGCCGGGCGGTTGGGCGATAACCTCAATACCTGTTTCAAGGATGTCGTCGGGATTGGTGAGAATAAGGCGCGTCGTCCCGCCGTCGAACAGCCTCTGGAAAATCTTGTCGAACTCGACCTTTACTGCTTCGTAAGTCTGCAAGAAGACCCCTCGCGTACTGTCGTCAATCTCAGCGATGGTGGAGAGTAGGGATGCTCGTCCGTTTTCGATGTCAGCCTGCTGTGTAGTGAGGAACTCCACTCGCTCGGTGAGGCGTTCATACTCTTCTACAGCACCCGTATTCACCTGCCCCATACCCCGTACTTCACGGCGCAAACGATTGACCTCCATTGCGGTATTCCTGTCGATGGAAGCCTCTTCAGGACGGGCGAGAGCCTCCTCCTTGCTGATGCTATACTCCACAGAGAGCCGTTCAACCGCCTGCGTGAGCTGCACCTCCAGCCGTGCCAATTTTACCTCAGTCGTGTGTAGGTTATTCGTTATTTCGCTACGTTTCTGGGTCAGCTCTCGTGTGGTGATATGGAGTGCAGAACTCTCTTCGAGTTGGGCATTGCGTTGCGCTTTCCACTGGTTCAGAGCGATATCGGAGCCTTGCAGGAGGGCTTCTTGCACGGTTCGGTTTTGCAGGAGGCACTCCCGTTCGTGTAGTGCCTCATCGCGAAGGGATTCGGTAGTACCCTGCTGAAGAGTCTTTTGGTGTCGTTGATGGCTTAGGTTTTCGAGAGTCTCTGTATCGTTTTTGAGTGAACGAGCTAGCCCATCCCGCTTCTCCTTTAGCCTACTCACCTCCACCTCTAACAGGACAGTCCGTGCCCGGCAGGTGTCGCGCTGGGTGGCGAGGGTTCGTGTTTCATCAGAGAGGTTCGCAAGTCTGTCATCGGTCTCTTGGCTAGCCGAGAGGTCTCGTTCAAGTAGTGTCGCTCGTTGCGAAATCTCAAGCGTCAAGTTGTTCTTTTGCGTCTCGACTCCTGAGAGTGTGTCTTGTAGTTCAATGAGGGCGCGATGAAGGCGGCTTTTATCCGCTTGTGCAGAGGAGAGTTGGCTCTGAACAGAAGCGAGTGCGACTTGCAAAGCAGATTCGCTCTCTTGTGTCTGCTTGCGCTCTCTGTCGAGGGCTTGAATTGAGGTGGTAAGGCTCTCCTGTTCAGAGAGGGAGGTTTCGAGTTGGGTACGAGTCTGAGGGGTTAGCGCGGTCAGGTCGTCAATTTCGCCCTTGCGCCCTAGCAGGTGCGTGCCCTTTCCTTGAAGCGAACCGCCCGTAAGTGCGCCGCTTGGCGTGAGGAGTTCGCCGTCTAAGGTGACGATTTTGCTCCACCCATTCAGACGGCGTGAGAGGGAGATAGCCGCGTCCATGTCCTCCGCGATAACCACGCGCCCCAGCAGCATTCGCGCCACAATGTCGTACTGCTTATCAAAGTCCACAAGGTCGAGCGCGACTCCGCTAATGCCTTTCGCGCCGCGCACAGCGGTTGTGGGTATACCGTCTCCGGAACGAAGGAGGGGGAGAGGGAGGAATGTGGCGCGTCCGGCGCGGTTCGTTTTCAGCCACTCAATCGCCGCCTTTGCCTCCGCTTCGGTTTCGGTAACAATATCTTGTAGGCTTCCACCTAGCGCGACCTCTATTGCGATACGGTAGGGTTCAGGAACATGGAGAAGGTCTACCACTGCCCGATAGTGACCGCGAATTTTGCCTTGCTTCTGTGCGTTGAGAACGGCGCGGACTCCTTGATAGAAGCCTTCGTGGCTCTCTTGGAGTTCGCGGAGCGTGTTGAGCCGCGCACTCTGCTCTGCCATCAGACGGCGAGAGGAATCGACAGTAGAACGCGAACGTAGCAGAAGATTTTGCAACTCCGTGTTGCGTTGCTCCAGCTGAGCGCGGAGGTTTGTGGCTAGCTGTAATTCGCCTTTGCGCTGTTCTGTCGCCTCTTCAGACTGCATCACCTTGCTAGCGACATTGTCGAGAGAAACTTGGAGCTGTTCCTCCTCCTTTGTCAGGCGTTCGAGCCTTGTGATACTCTCATTCAGGCGGTCTTGCCCCGCTTTTAGGGCGGTCTCTTGTCGTGCGCGTTCTTGTGCGAGGCGTAAACGTTCCGCCTGCTGTTCCTCTGCGCGGTGCAAGGAGGCATGGACTTCCGCCTCTAGTGTTTGCAGTTCGACCTGTTGGATCTTCCACGCTGCCTGCTTTTTCAGCATCTCCTCATCTGTGATATTCTGCTCTTCGGTGTCGAAGGCGATCTGATTTTGGAGGGTGGCGGTACGCTCTGTGAGACTGGTTAGCTCTTGAGCCAGCTGTAAGCCGGTGCGGTGTGCTGACTGGGTACGCTCGGCAAGCAGGGCGAGTTGGCTGTTGGTTCGTTCGAGGTTCGTCAGGGCGGTCTGGTGTGCAGAGTGCGCTGTCTCTAGTTCCGCCTCCGTGCCTTTTAGGCGTGTGTTCAGGTCTTCTGTTCTATGTTCGAGGTGTGTAAGTTCCGCCTCCATAGTTAGCAGGTTCTCTTGGTCGGATTCCCGCTCTGTCCGTTCGGCGTAGATTTCATAGTCCGCTGTCTGGATTTCTGCTACGAGGAGACCAACCTCTATCTCTCTGAGGCGCTCTTGCAGGAGCAGGTACCGCTTTGCGGCGAGGGCTTGCTTCTCCATCGGCTCACGCTGTGCGTCGAGTTCGATGAGGATGTCACGCACTCTGAGGAGGTTGGCTTCGGCGTGTTCGAGTTTGCGGAGGGCTTCGCGCTTTTTGACGCGGTACTTCTTGATGCCCGCCGCCTCCTCGAACAGTTCACGGCGGTCTTCGGGCTTTGCAGACAGTACTGCATCTATTTCGCTCTGCGTTACGAACGAGTACGCGCCCTTCCCAACTCCTGTGTCGAGAAATAACTCTACGATATCTTTGAGGCGGCAGGGTGCGTTGTTGAGAAGGTACTGACTTTCGCCGGATCGGTAGATTCGGCGCGTTACGGTAACTTCTGCGAAGTCAAGAGGGAGGGTTTTGTCGGTGTTGTCTACGGTAAGGCGCACCTCCGCCATGCCGAGAGGCTTGCGCTTATCTGTTCCAGCAAATATCACGTCTTGTGCGGAGTTTCCGCGTAGAAGGCGGGGGTTCTGTTCGCCTAGCACCCAGAGGAGCGCGTCCACGATGTTAGACTTACCGCAACCGTTGGGCCCCACAATCGCGGTTAAACCTTTGTCTATATTGATTTCTGTTTTGTCGGCGAAGGTCTTAAAGCCGAATAGTTGAAGTTTTTTTAGTTGCACGCCTGTTTACTCACTGCTTTTTATCTTTGTTGTGATGTGCCAACATCTTTTCAAGGGTAGGTATCAGCCTCTCACCAATGAGGTCGTCACCACCTGCTATCACCTTCCCCGTTATGCTGTTTACAAGGTAGGCTGTTGGTATCGATGTCACTCCATAGAGTACGGCAATATCGGCACTCCAGTGCTTCCCTGCGTAGATCTGGTCGGGTGGGAGTTTATTCGACTTTACGAACTCAGTAAACTGCTTACCTTCGTTCGGAAAGTCTAGGCTTATTCCCAGAAAAGCGAGTCCTTTGTCCTTGAGCTGTGCCCACGCTTTCGCCATAAATGGAACCTCTGCCTTACAGTCGCCGCACCACGAACCCCAGAAGTAGAGAAGTGTGACACCGTGATAGTCTTTTGGGAAGTTTATCCGTTTCCCGCCGATGGTTGCGCCCTCAAAGGGGACGACGGGCTTTCCAACACGCAGGTCGGGGGGAGGTAGTATCTCAGGGACGGACTTTTTCGACTTCGTAATCGTAAGGGTCTGCCCTGAAGGGTCTTCGCTCGTAACTTCGTAGGTAGTCCCTTTGATGTTAAATGGCTGGCGTATGTCTACCGACTCGCCTTTACCGTCGAATGCTTCATTTCCGTTGATGTCCATCAGAAGCATAATGCCTGACGTTTCGCCTTCTGGTCTACCGCGAAAATCTCCCTTTGCCAGTGTATCAGAGAGCGCAATGCGGTAGGTATGCCCTCCGAGTGCTATTTCGCCTGTCGTAAAGTAGTTGGCATAGTAGAGGATCGGGTGATTCCCATTGGAGCGGCGAACGTCGGCTGGGTCTATCCAGCGTATGTTGAGTGTGAGTAGGCTTTTCGCGCCGTCTTCGTACTCCATAGGGATAGTAGGGGCAACGGTGTATTCGGTTAGCGTTGTTCCGTTATTGCGTACAAATCGCGACTTATAGGGGGTTAGCGGTGGGTCATCGGTTAGATCGCCGTTCGTGTTAGCATCTACCAGAATGCGCGGGGGCTTGTCATCGTCTGACTCGTCTACGCCGATGATGATCGCTTTTTCCACTCCGGCGACTCCGAATTTGAGTGAGCCGAACACAGGCTTTTTCAAGTTGACGGGTATCTTTATGAGGGATTCGGGAAACTCATTCGTGAGGTTTAGTGACTGTGGGCGTATCACGATGACCTTGGGCATGATACGAGGTATCGCACTCATCTCAGCAGGGCGTAGGTGTACAGTGACGGAATCGGAAGGGGACTGCGCGAGCAGTCCCGCTAATACGAGGCTGGTGATGAGTGCGTTCAACATTATATGTTACCGTTTCAGCTGGTTTATCATCTTCCAGTCTGCATCGTTGCCGAGTCGGCTGAATTCGGGCCCGATGGCGGCGACGTACTTAGCGCGATAGACTCGGGAGGTGAAACTTGCCGGGTCTGCACCCACGCGGTAGAAGGCTATCTGCGCGATACGGGTTCCCGGATGCAGAACGATAGGCGTGTCGCCTAAGTTTTGTAGCTCAAGCGTGAGGCAACCTGTGAAGCCGGGATGCACTGCCGTCGCAGTAGCGATAATGAGACCGATACGCCCCCACGACGAGCGCCCGATAACGCTTCCCGTCAAATCCATAGGGATACGCAGGTACTCTAGCGTTGCGGCGAGGAGGAACTGTTGCGGGTGGATGACGATTTCGCCCTCCATTCCCACGTCGAAATGCTCCTGCGACTGGTATACAGGGGTGAGGCTGTCTGCGTCGCGTGCGTCTATCTGCGCGAAGTGAGAACGTTTCGCGACGATGAACTGGGGCCCCAAGCGCAGGTCTACCGCCGCGGCGTGGTCGGGTATCTGCTGGTCGCCGTTCAGAATGGGCGTGATGACCAACTTCGAGGGGAACGCTTCCCGCATACGCTGTTTGATTTCGATGCCGCCGAGTACTGAGGTCACTGTCCTATCGCCTTCCTTGCTGTTCGCCAGTTCTGAGTTATCTGTGAGAGTTCCACGCCCTTCGTAAGTAGGCGATTCAACACCATCTTCGCGTCGTATTTGTCCTGCGCCGTCTTTGAACCGAGTATCTTGTAGAGGTCTTCCATGTGTAGCAGGTAGAAACTCCATCCCGCATTTAAGATAGAGACGAGGCTTGCGGGGTTTTCGGACTCCACTTCGTCCATTCCGAGTTCATTTGGCGGTAAAAGCTGCTTGAGGCGCTCCCAGAGGATGGGAACCTCCGCGTCGAACTGTTCCGGCGTGTAGGCGGGTATCTTATCGCAGAGGGCTTTCCATTCAGGAGTGTCTACTATGTCGTCACGAGTCTCTTTTGAAACCTCGCTACTGATACGTTCGAGCAATCTACCGAGCGTCGGATGGTCAAGCCACCCCTGCTCTTTAAGCAGATGCTGAATCGCTGACAAAGGAGAGGCGGCACGCCAATTCTGCCTTTGAGCATAGTATGCGAAAAGGTAAGCGGGACCTAAAGCGCGAAGAGCAATCTCTCGCGAATAATCATAGCCGCCAGACGTGGCAGACTTTGGCTGTAGAACGCCGCGAGTGAGTTTTAGATACAGAGTCGCAAGTTGCAATGGAGCGTTCATAACGTTATCCTGCTCGCCTAACGGGTATTGCAACACGAACGCGGAACTAGGTACTGCGTCTCCCAAAGGAACACTCAAACCGCACTCCTCTACTCCGCTCATCAACCAGCCTATCGTTTCGGCTTTCCTTTTTAGATACGGCTCAGGCGGCAATATGATGATTCCACCCGGATGCAGTTGCTCCTGAAACGCTTTAAGGACGATTTCCATGCCTGAAGGTACAATGTGGTTTGTTGCGTTGATGTCATTCGCGAACTCACGTAGGTCAATCATTAGCCCCTTGTAACGTTTGATTTGATCGTCATCGGCGGGTTCAGCGCACTTCTCGGCGAGAGCGTCGGCAATCTGAGAGAGCCAGTGTCTCAGGGCGGTTAAGCGTCGCGGCTCTTGGGCGGGAGCAAGAAGGAGGGTGCTACTGAGGCTTCGCGCTTCATCGGCGAGATGGGCGGCGGCGTAGGCATCGGAAAAGGGGTTGAAGGTTTCGCTCATAGTGTTTGGGAGGCGTTTCGCGCAAGGTAGGCGCGGCGCTGTAGGGTTCCTTTGGTTTATTGTGTTTTGATACGACCTGACCCTCCATCCTCTGCCCGAAGCGGTAAGGGGGGACAGGTGGAACGCGGAGGGCTTATAGATCTGACCCAGCCACCCCCTCTAAATCTCCCCCTTCACAAAGGGGAGACTTCCGTGCGCTCTAAAAGGCGGTTTTGTTCTCTGAAAAACCTGTATTGAGCGCGAAAACCTTGCAATGCAGGCGTTCGCCCTTCCTCTTATGAAGGGGTAGGGTCTACGGGGTGGGGGTGGCTATAGTAGCGTAACCGCTTATCGCCCTAGTCCCCCCTCGCCCAGAATTGGGAGAGGGAACGGGGGTGAGGGCTACACATGATTCGGGTCGGTCTCGCGCACCTCTTTCACCGTCTTCTTGTGGCGCGAGGAGGCGCGAAGGTCTTGGATAAGTGCTTCGTACTCGGCGCGGGCGACGGGAACATTGACGGGTCTCTCCGTTTTGCTAGAGAGTATCATCCCGTTAATCAGTTCCAGCGCGTTCAACCCCTCCTCACCGGGCGCGATAAGCGGTTCATTGTACAGGATAGCGCGTGCGAAATTCTGCGTAATGATAGCATGACCATGCGCTTCGGACGCGGGGGCGAGTTCTACCGGAATCTCGGTTGGCTTAGGAGTCGCCCACACTTTTTCCGTCTCTTCGCTGAACTGGCGAATCGAGTTATCCAGTTCATAGAGTGTGATATCGCTACCATCTAGAACAATTTTACCCTTATCTCCGCAAATTTCGATACGTTGAATCTGGGGAGTTTCAACAGTGCTTGCATAGATGTAGCCGTGCGCCCCGTTCGGGTACTCTAAAAGTGCCACTGCTTCATCCTCCACTTCGATGTCGTGGAGGCTAGTGCGGGTCTGTGCGGTGATACGGCTCGGCAGTCCGCCAAGCCAGCTGAACAGGTCAAGTGCATGAGGAGACTGGTTGATAAGCACTCCGCCGCCCTCGCCGTCCCATGTCGCACGCCAACCGCCGCTGTTGTAGTAGGCTTGTGTGCGGAACCAACCCATTATCAGGCTAGTGCGGTATATTTTGCCGATGCGCCCCGATTCGATGATGGCTCGGGCGGCTTGATTCTGCCGTTCACCGCGCATCTGATACATGATACCAAATTTTTTGCCCGATTCCTTCGCCGCTTTCAACATTGCGTCCGCAGAGCCTACGGTTACACCTAAAGGCTTCTCCGAAAGGACGTGTATCCCCTTCTGAAAGGCTTCTATTGCGATAGGAGGGTGGAAGTAGTGCGGTGTAGCGATGATAACCGCGTCCACAAGTCCGCTATCTAAAAGGGCAGTGTGGTTATCGAAGGCGGGGACATTGCACTTTTCTGCAATAGCAGTTCTCGTCTTGAGGTCGGTGTCACAGATTGCAGTGAGGGTACAGTCGGGGATGTTGGGAATTGAGGTGCAGTGTCCTGAACCCATTCCACCAGTGCCTATTACGCCAAAGCGCACTTTATCGGTTGCCATGAGGGAGGTTCCTTCCTACGAAGTTACTGATTGGATTAACTCTGTAATTCGCGATAGGTTCTGGAAATCCCTGCCCGATTTTGCACAATCTACCTATGAAAAAACAGATGCCCCTGTCCCAATAAAAACTGGACAGAGGCATCTTGATGAAGCGCAGCCGATTAGGGCTTTATGGTAAGAACCGAGACGGAGCTACTGATTGGCAGGTAGTTCACATCACCCCCAAATGAGAGTGTGACGGGGTAGTCTCCCACTGCCATATCAGAGGGAATAGTGTAGTTCAGTTGGGCTATACCGCTACTGTTCGTTGTTGCGTTTCCTATCTCTACCCCTCCAATCACCCAATGAAGGGTTTGGTTCACAAGGGGCTTTTTGTCTGTGGTACGTACGAGCTTCACCTTGAACGGGATAGTAACTCCTGCCTGCACGGTAGCGTGGAAGCCGCTAAGTTTCGTAGGTGTTCGCAAAACCGTAAGTTTGCCCTGCCAGTGGGAGGGGTTATTGTTACTATCACCGCCATAATCTACCGCGAGAATATGGATTCCGATGCTTAGAGGTTCGTCCACTAGGAAGGCGACTTTGGCTTTCCCTAGCCCGTCGGTGGTCGCTTCTCCGACGACGGCTCCATCTATAGAGAAGGAGAGTAGTTGATTTGTAAGGGGAGACTTGTCTGAGGCACTGAGAAGAGAGCCTTTCAGTTACGCTGTCGCTCCGAGATAGGCAGACAGGTTTCCAGAGGCAAGAGCCGTATTGTCGGGGTTTACGGTGAGTGTTCCTGCGGCGGTCGCTGCTAGAAACAGCCTTCCTCCTGCAAACGTCGCTCCGATAGCATGGTTGCCAACGTCGTAGTCGTCAGGATTGGATATAATTAGAGAGGCTTTGCCCGCGCTGTCGGTAGTTACTGTCCCGATAACGGCTCCGTCCAATGTAATAGTGACCAACTCTTGAATCAGAGGAAGACCGCTGTTACCGTCTTTCATTCGGACGGAGAGCTTGATAGGCTGACCGTACCGAGTTACCGGGTTTGCGGCGGAGAGCTTCGCCTGTATCTGAGTAGCCTGTACAGATAGGTTATGTTGGGAGCCCACCGAAATCATAGTCTGTAGTGTTAAGCCTTGCACCTGCACAGGAACGGAGCTTTGGTTCGTAGTGCCATCACCGATTTCGCCCTCTGTATTGATACCCCAAGCCCACACCGTTCCATCCGATTTCAGAGCGAGAGAGTGAGATTCACCCGCACAAATCTGCACGATGTTTGAGAGACCTGTCACCGCTTGTGGTGTAGGACTATCTATAGACGTTCCATCACCTAACTGTCCTGATGTGTTGAAGCCTGCTGACCACACTGAGCCGTCTGATTTCAAGAAGAGGCTGTGATAGCCGCCTGCTGCTATCTGAATAACGTTGTTGAGGTTGGGAACTTGTACGGGGATATCGCTA
>JAPLCR010000321.1 GCA_026392135.1 Armatimonadota bacterium | reverse complement strand
TCTCTCGTCCATTTTAGACCCACCCCCTCCGCGCCAAATCCCGGAGTGAAGACGCTCTGGATAGGGTTTAGGAAACTTGCCGATATGTTAGAGGGATATAAAATCGCTCGCAATATCTCAACTTAAGGGACAAGATTAGCCCTATACCAACGACCTCATTCGCCTTGCTACCAGCATAGAGTTCGCTCGTGTTGAAAAGAGTCACTCACTCTCCCTCGAAGCTGCCTGTAAGGTTGTTCTTGAGGGGTATCGTGAAGCACTTGAGGAGGGGGGAGAGCCGTTTGTTCTGGAAGAGAGGCATAACTGGTTACGTACCGCAAAAGCCAAACTAAAGACACCTGAAGAGTACTGGCGAGAGTTAGAGGAAAAGGGCGAGAAGGGCGGTACGGGTAGTAAGAAAACACCTCAGTCACCCTCTGAAGATGCCCTTTCTATTCTCCAAGATGCCCTTCCCGAAAAAGCGAAACTAGAAAAGATAAAACCTCGGCAATCAGGGGTGGGCAGCTTGGGGCGACCGCGTTTTGTAGCGATAGCGACATGGGATGGGGGGAAGATCGCCCGCGAAGTGAAGGCGTTTGCGCCGTCTGCCGTCTGTTGGGCGTGGGATGTGCGTGCCGAATCGCCTAACGGGTTGGAAACCCTATCAAAAAATGCGGTGCGTTGCCCCGACCCGTTTGCACGTCTGGAGAAGGGCTGGATTGTGCGGCGGCTCGCCCCCTACTCTTTCCGTATCGAACTAAAGGATATGAGTGACGAACTGAACAAGGAAAAACTGTTCCGTGCCATGGGCTATGAGACGGGGAACGTGCATCTAGCGAGTAAACCTGCTACTCCCGCTGTCTTGAAGCATCTTGAAAAATGGGGTGTGGAGGGCTTGCTAGAGCAGTCTTCCCTAATGGCGGAGGCGATGCAAAAAGACTATAAGGAGTGGAGGGAGGGATAGTGCTACTCCTCCTGCAAAAAGAAGTTGCAGCGCAAGTAGAGTGCGTTCGCAAGGTCTTGGTCGAGGGTGGAGAGAAACCTCAGACTCTCTTTCGCCGCCGATTCGTCTCCCTGTTTGTAGTAGGCTACGCCTAGACCGAAATAGGCTTCCGCCGTGCCCGGGCGCAGGTGTAGAGCCTGATGATAGGCTTCTATCGCCTCCTCCCACTCTTCGCGTTCAAGAAAAATGTCGCCCAAACTCAGATAGGCTTCAGGTAGAGCAAAGTCGTTTTTGAGTGCTTCGCGGTAGGCGTGAACGGCTTCAATGGGGCGTTCCGTCTGCTGAAAGACGCGCCCCAGCCCCAAAAAGGCTTCGGGGAGTTCGGGAGCCAACTCCGTCGCCCGCACATAGACGCTCTCTGCCTCCTCCCACTCCTCCGAATCGGCATACGACTGCCCCAAAAATGTCCACGCCTCTGCCCAACGCGGTTGCAGGGTTACGGCGGCGCGAAATGCAGTAGCCGCTTGCTCAGTATAGCCCAGATTAGTGCAGATAACCCCTACAATGTAGTGCCCCTCTGCCCAGTCTGCTTCTGCTTGCAAGGCTCTGCGGTAGAGGCTCAGGCGCACTCTCCAACGGTCAGGCGACTCGTAGTCCTGCCCCAAAAAGTAGGTCGCCTCCGTCCAGTCTTCAGAAAGCTCAAACGCCCGCTTGTAGGCGGCAACGGCATCCTCATGTCTGCCCAATTTCCCACTCATCACAGCCACTCCGAAGAAGGCTTTCGCCTCTGCGCGATTCAACTGCGTGACGCGCTGATACGCCTCCAAAGCCTCTTCATGCTGGTGGAGGTGTTCTAATGCAATCGCCAGACCGAGGAGTGCTTCAGGATGATTTGGTAGACGTTCTAAAGAGCGGGTATAGGCTTGCCGTGCCTCCTCAAAACGGTGCATCTTCCGTAGGCAGTCGCCTATGTATAACAGTATTTCTGGGTCTGCCTCTCCCTCTTCTATGCGCGAAAAAATCTCTAGTGCGCCCTCATAGTCGCTCTCTTCCATGAGGCGTAGCCCGAAATCGATGTTGTTGTTGCGGTTAAAGCTTTCTGGCACTCTTCACTCCCCATTTTCTGAAAATCGAATACAAGAGCGAGGCTAACTTCACTGCCTGCGCTACACCTCTATATTAGCTATTTCTATGCTTAATCCCTACAGACAAACTTCCGCTATTTACTATCGCTCGTTTTTGGTGTAGAGTGAGGGGTATCAGCAAACAAATGAAGGAGGAGAGACTATTGGGAAACTTAGACGGGCGAGTAGCCATTGTGACGGGAGGAGCGCGAAGCATCGGCTTTGCGATAGCCACGCGACTAGCGCAGTCAGGGGCGCATATTGTAATAGCAGACATAGATGGAGAGGTCTCAGAGGACTCCGCGGCGTGCCTACGTGCGGAGGGAGTACAGGCTTTGGCAGTTCAGACCGACTGCGCTTGCCGTGAATCCATAGAGGCGATGGTCGCCAAGACGCTAGAGCATTTCGGCAGAGTAGATATTCTCGTCAACAACGCGGGAATTTCGGGCGGCTCGGCACGACTCTGGGAGCAGACCGACGAGAACTGGGACAGAGTGATGGCGCTCAACCTTACGGGGGTCTTCTATGCCTGTAGAGCCGTGATTGGAAACATGCGGGCGCAGAAGAGCGGCGCGATTGTGAGTATCGCCTCCATTGCAGGCAAGGAGGGCAACCCTACGCTTATCCCCTACTCCGTATCCAAAGCGGGCGTTATCGGTCTGACGAAGGCGTTGGCGAAAGAGGTGGCTACGGAGGGGATTCGCGTCAACTGCGTGGCTCCCGCCGTCATTGAGACCGTCATTCTCAACCAGATGTCGGAGGAGACGGTCAACTACATGATAAGCAAAATCCCGATGGGGCGCGTCGGAAAGCCGCACGAGGTCGCCGCCGTCGTGAACTTCCTCGCTTCGGACGATGCCAGTTTCGTAACGGGGCAGTGCTACGACGTGAGCGGAGGAAGGGCTACCTACTAATGCGCGTACTGGTTATCGGGGGCGCGGGGTATGTCGCCTCCATCACGCTACCCTACCTTATCGCACGACACGAACTCCGCATCTACGACAGAGTTGCGCCGAAACACGACGCTGTGACGGAGTTTATCAAGGGGGATGTGTGTGATTTCGAGGCGGTTCGGGCGGCTTCAGAGGGGTGCGACGCGCTTCTCTATATGGCGATGGGGCGTTATATTCCTATCGGAACGCCCTACGCCGAAAACGTGGATGCGCTGACAAGTTCTCTGGATGCGAACGTTAAAGGAGTCTACTTATCGCTCTATGCGGCGAACACGGCAGGTATACAGCACGCCGTCTACACCAGCAGTATGTCCATCTACTCAGAAGAGAACCTCTATGAGCGGTACTTTCCCGATGAAGACCTTACCCCCGATGCCAGAGACAACTACGGCTTCACCAAGCGCATGGGCGAAATGGTTTGTCAGAACGCCTGTCGAGAGCGTGGTATGAGCGTAAACGCCCTACGGCTTTGCTTTCCGCGCCCTGACGCGGGCTGGCGTACCGAAACGACGGACGATAAACCTACGATAGCGACAGCCGCCTCGGATGTGGCGAGCGCATTTGAGGTGGCACTACACTTTAGAGCGGGCTATCAGGCGTTTATGCTATCAGGAGACTACAAAAACAGAATCTTGAACATGAGCAAAGCGAAGCGGCTACTGGGGTGGGAGCCGCTTGCCCGACCCGATAAATAAATCGAAGGTACCAACCACCGCGTCACAAGGCACTCTCGCCCGTTAAGCAGAAGGCGAGGGGCAGGAGCGACTTAGGATGAAATTGAAACTGGATTTGCATCCGATATTCGACGATTCGCGCCGAATTGAAGAGGCTCTACAGGGGATTATTGACGATGCCACTAATAAGCGTGCAGCGGAAGTAGAGATTATTTCCGGGAAAGGCTCCGGCGCACTCAAGAAGTCGGTACTGCGCTTTCTCGACCGTCCTGAGATAAAGACGCGCTATCACCGCTTGGAAAAGGACGGCGACAACTGGGGACGGCTTTTTCTCTATTTTCGACACGAACGCCCCGACCCTACCGTCAAGCCAAAGCCCGCACCAGAAGCACCAAAGATAAGTGTCGCTTGCGCCTGCTGTAGTGACCCTATTACTATCCCCGAACCGGAGGATACTGCCGCCGAATCTGTTAAGTGCGACTGCCCTTGGTGCGGCTCTCCTAACCGCCTTGTGTTTCGGCGTGACCGTCGCGGTACTCTCCGCGCCAACGCCAAACTCTACTATACAGAGGACGGGGAAACGGTAGTCTGAATGTGGCTTTATGCGCTCTATCCAAACAACCAGAGGCGAGATTAGGATGCGAAAACAGTGTTTTCGCATCTTTTCTTTTTCTGTAACTACTCACCCTATCCCTGTGGAAAAATGGGCTTACCGAGTATAAGTTGTTGTAAAGCAGGCAGGAGCGAGTAGCCCTGCTTCCGCAAGGTCGAAATGTAACTTCGTATCCGGCAGAAGGCAGTCGCCCCCGCGCTAG
>JAPLCR010000116.1 GCA_026392135.1 Armatimonadota bacterium | reverse complement strand
AACGATAGAACGACACCGGAGGTCATTCTAAACAATGTCTCGTGCAAAACATATTTTGGTTGTAGACGACGATGCCTTAAACCGCGAACTCCTACAAGAGATCCTGGCGGGGCTAGGCTACACTTGCGAAACTGCGTCCGGCGGTAAAGAGGCGCTGGCGACTGTCAGCCCTCGCTTTGACCTAGTGCTCCTGGATGTGAATATGCCCGACATGGATGGCTTCTCTGTAGCGCGAAGTATTCGCCAAAATGAGGAGGTTTCCGACCTTCCTATCATTATGGTTACGGCACTATCGGGCAAAGAAGACCGCCTCATTGCCGTAGAAGCCGGGGCAAATGACTTTGTTGCAAAGCCCATAGACCGTACTGAACTACGTGTCCGAATTGCCTCCCTCCTCCGTATGAAAGAGGGGCAAGATGCCATCAAGCACCATAAAGCGACACTACAGGCGACGGTAGAGGAGCAGACGAGCGAACTGCGCTCTGCCCTTATCAAAGTCACTCAAGCGGAAAAACACGCACAGGAGGCGAAATTAGATACGGTGCGGCGGCTCGCAATAGCCGCGGAGTATCGCGATGACAACACTGCCGCGCATATCTATCGCGTAGGGCACTACTGTGCTCTTCTGGGTAGGCTGTTAGGCATGGACGAGAGCGAAACGAATATGCTCTACCATGCGAGTCTTCTACACGATGTAGGGAAAATAGGCGTTCCAGACAGTATTTTACTTAAAGCAGACTCCTTTACACCCGAAGACCGTGCGACGATGGAACAGCACACACTCATGGGAAAGCGTATCTTGAGTGGCTCTCCCTCTGATATTATTCGGCTGGGCGAATTAATAGCCTACACACACCATGAAAAATGGGACGGCACAGGCTACCCGAATGGTCTTGCCGGCGAAACGATACCCCTACATGGGCGTATTTGCGCCGTTGCCGACGTTTTCGATGCACTGACTACACGCCGCCCCTATAAATCGGCTTTTCCGCTGGACAAAGCTGTCGACATCATGCGAGCGGGTCGGGGAACACATTTTGACCCTGCCCTCCTCGAACTTTTCCTCGCCAATATCGATCTTGTAGTAGAGATACAAAAGAAGTACCAACTAGAAAGCCCCTCCCTTGAGTAACACCCTAAGCAGTCTTTCTTCTCCTATTTGCCCTAATGCGAAGACGCTACCCCCTCTTATATTCTCCCTATAGCCAACCAATGCGGTATAATCTGTTACCAACTATTTTGCCTCCGTGTCCCACTGTCCTGCAGACATCCTCCATAACGAGGAGAGAGACTGCCTTAGGGGTGGCTCTGTCTATAACCCACCTTATGATTTAGAAAGAGACTTCATGCCTGCCGATAATAGCAACACCACAACTCGTATCAGCCTGATAAATCTTGGTTGCGCCAAGAACGAAGTAGACTCCGAGGAGATGCTGGGCGTTTTGGAAAACGAGGGATACTCCGTCTCAGCGAGTTGGGACGTACCAGGAGTACGCTCTGACACTGATGTCGTCGTCATCAATACCTGCGGTTTTATAGATTCTGCCCGTAAACAGTCTATGGATACGATACGAGAGGCTCTCAAACGCAAAGAAAAGGGCGAAATCAAGAAGGTAGTAGTGGCAGGTTGCCTAGCGCAACGGTACTCCAAAGAGTTGCCTCAAGAGCTAACGGGAGTAGATGCGTTTATTGGAACGGGAGAGGTGGGTACAACCGCTGGGTGAATAGCCCTACCCGCGTGCGGATGGGAAAACAGTGGTCGGCTTACCTAAAAATTTCAGAGGGTTGCGACCATCAATGTACCTTTTGTGCGATACCCTCGTTTCGTGGAAAGCACGTCAGCAAGCCGATAGAGAGCATACTGGAAGAGGCGGAGGGGTTGGCGGCTCTAGGCGTAAAAGAGCTGAACCTCATCGCGCAGGACTCCACGCAGTATGGCTACGATATCTATGGCGAAATGCGCCTCCCCGCACTTCTCGAACAGCTCTCAAAGGTGGATGGCATACACTGGATACGCCTCTTCTACTGCTACCCCTCCCGCGTCAATCGCGGGGTTATAGAAGCGATAGCGACCACCCCCAAAGTCTGCCACTATATCGATATGCCCCTCCAACACGCCGATAACGCCATGCTTCGCGCCATGCGCCGCCCCATGTCCTATGAAGGGTATATCAAACTTCTCAACGATTTTCGGCAAGCCGTGCCAGATGTCTCTATCCGCACTACCTTTATAGTTGGCTTTCCGGGCGAGACCGCCGAGCATTTCGCGACTCTGGAGCGATTTGTGGACGAGGCTCAGTTTGACCGTGTGGGCGTGTTTGAGTACTCGGTGGAGGAGGGAACACCTAGCGCGGACATTCAGCCGCGAGTCCCGTCGCGCATCAAACGCGAACGTAAAGAGGCACTAATGAAGCGTCAGCAGGGCATTTCGCTCGCCTGTAATCAGAAGTGGGTAGGCAGGGAGATAGAGGTTTTAGTAGAGGGACGCGCTCCGCACGACACGACCTCCGTTGTCGGACGCACCTTTAGAGATGCGCCCGAAATAGACGGTCAAGTGTTCGTGAAGCGAAGCGCGGCAAAACCCGGAACATTTATTCGCGCCAAAGTGACGGAGGCGCGTCCTTACGACCTGTTCGCGGAGGTCATAAGGTAAACAAATCAAAGCGATTTATGGTATCTTCATTGCAGATACACGCCTGAAGGAGAGAACCATGCAGACTCGTATTCAAAAATGGGGGAACAGCCTCGCGTTACGTATTCCTAAGATGCAAATACCCTTGTGGATGTGTCTATGCAAGACGGAAAACTTGTTATCACTCCCGTAGAGGCGGAGGCGACGCTGGAGAGTCTGCTGGCGCAGATAACTCCTGAGAACCTGCACGGGGCGGAGGATACAGGCGTTTCGCTCGGACGGGAGGCGTGGTAATGAGTTATGTTCCAGACCGGGGAGATATTGTCTGGCTGACGTTCAATCCGCAAGCCGGACATGAGCAAGCAGGAAGGCGACCTGCGCTAACGCTTTCGCCCAAAATTTATAATGAGAAGTCGGGGCTGGCACTTTTTTGTCCCATAACTAACCAAAAGAAGGGCTACCCGTTTGAAGTGGCGGTTTCAGAAGGAGATATCACAGGCGTTGTCCTAACAGACCAGATTCGAAGTTTGGACTGGAGTGCTCGTCAGGCGGCATTTATACAGACCGCGCCAGACGCTACGTTAAAAGCGGCGTTGCAGAAAGCTCGCACGCTCCTGTAACCGCCCCTTCCCATTTCAGGAAGGGGATAGAAGCTACGGCGAAACAAGAGGCGAATTTACTTATGCCCTGTGCGGGGAATACGGGTTTTACCCACGAAGTTACCACGGTTAGCCGCTCCCGCAGAGTTTCCATAAGAGGTTCCATGCCCTCCATTACCGCCGATGGGTTTCTTTTTTTGGGCAAGTGCCCGTCGGTCTGCACGGTTTAGGGTAGGCTCGACGGGTAGCGTCGCCTCCTGCTTCTCGGTGTTGGCACTTTCGAGTGCCACCTCCGAGGAAATCTGAGGTTCAGAAGATTCTGGTGTCATATTGGGGTCTCCTTTCTCCGGGTTAGAGTAGCAAGGGAAACATCTCCTGCCACTCCTCTATCGTTCGGCTTGGGCTTGTTGGTAAAACCGCCGACGTACATTCAGTATACTACCTCATAGGGTAATTTTAGAAATGTATCTTACCACGTGCCGCTTGTTTGCGCGATTTGTGATGCAAGTATTCGCGCCCCATGGTTCACGGAGGGTATAATAACCTTATATGGGAACTGGGAGGACAACGCCATGGGACAAGGTATTCTCAATGAAACAGAGGTTGCGAAGAAAGGCGACTCGCTCTATGAGCAGATTCGCCTTACGGTAGAGACCGCCGAAAACATCGGAAACATAGTCTCTATAGATGTAGAGACTGGCGACTATGAGATTGATGCGGACGTGTTGCAGGCAGGGCGACGCTTGCAGGGAAGACACCCGAAGGTGCTGATAGTAGCGAAAAGAATTGGGTGTGTTTCACTTGAGTTGAGAACGGGGTTCCATTTTGGGATGCGTCCGCGAACAACGCGACAAGCAGTGCAACAAGCCCCCTCGCTTGAAGCCCCTCACACAGGCTTTTAACCTCAAACCAGTCGCTCCCATTCTTC
>JAPLCR010000353.1:4309-7656 GCA_026392135.1 Armatimonadota bacterium | reverse complement strand
GGTTAGCATAGTTCTATTCTCGGAGACTTTCTAACCGAATCCTACTCTTTTCATAGGGTGAGTAGTTACGTCTTTTGTCTCTATTTGCGCTTTTAGGGCATCAAGGCTCTCACCCGCGCCGATGAGTTTGGCTCTCTCTGCGCTAACGTTACGTAGCTCAAGTTGCAATTTTTCAATCTTGCTGTTTGTAGAAACCCACTCTTCGTTAGCGGTGCGTCTTTCCTTATCGAGTGTGTAAGTTGTTTCTTCCGCAATAGTTTTGTAGTGAGCGTTCTCAGTACTGAGAGTTGTAATACGCTCGGAGCGTTCACTAATATCTCTGTCTTTTGCCTCTATCTGGGCTTTCAGAGAATCAAGGCTTTCGCTAGCACCAATAAGTTTGGCTTTGTCTTCGCTAACGTTACGTAGCTCAAGTTGTAACTCTTCAATCTTATTGTTTGCAGATGTCCGCTCTTGGTTGGTGGTACGCCTCTCATTATCAATAGTTCCTTTCAACTCGGTTAATTGGGTATCTCTCTCTGCCAATCTTTGCTCCATTGGTTGATTGGTAACCTCTCCTTTTGCCTGTTCAATAAGACGGGCAATTGCGAATCCGATTCCTCCTCCTCCAAGCAGTACAACAACAACGACAATAACTGTGATTCCAGTTGACATATTCACATCTCCTCAATTCATGGGGATATAGTATCGGGCGAACTATTGCGAACTTGGTTACGTTATTTTCGGTTATACATCACGAGAGATGAGATATAGCGCATAACATGGTTGCCATGCAATGTAATTCGACAAATAGCATCTATTTTCCCTGCGATATAAGTGAAAAGTGACAAGAAAAGTGAAGTTTTTTGCGTTTGTTACGTAGAGAAGAGGGGGATATAAGCGAATCACCCAACTCGTTCGCACAGCAGGGCAAACGTCCCGCCCAAGTGGGGAGTAAGAACCAGCGTCAGCGGGGAGCCGTCGGAGTTCGCCCCTGAGAGGCTTTTACGTACCGCTTCCGGCTCTAGCGGAACTCCGCGCTTCTTCACCACCTCCACGCGCCTCCCTTCTCTGCGTAGCCATTTCAGCACCTCTTTCGGGCGATAGGGCATACTCTCCAATACGCGGTACGCCGTCGCGAAGGGGGTCTCAATGAGGCTGTCAGCGGTAAGATAGGCGATGTCGTGCGCGAAGATGCCCGCGTTGAGTTGGGAGGCGAGTTGAGAGACGAGGTGAGCGCGAATAACGGCGGGGTCGGGTTCATACAACCACGCTTGCGGCGAAACGACGGAGGCAGGGTCGCACTCAAAAGGCGCAAAAATAAGCGGAGTCTCTTGCCTACCGAGTAGCGTCGCCGTATAGCAGAACGTTCCATACTGATAGAGGGGGCGGCGGCTCTCCTGCGCGAACTCCCCGAACCACAAGACCGCCTCGCGGCACTCCCCCCTCACCGACACAAACTCAACCTCCGCGTCCGGAGTGTCGTGTAGCGTCGCTTCGTCAATCGCAGGCGATATTTTTACGCCGACATTCGGAATCGAGGCGCGAAGAGTCTGAACCCACTCAAGGGGGGGGCTATAGTCTGAGCTACTATGCACACGCCTTCGCTCTCCATGCTGTCCCTCTGTACGGCGCGACGGGTCTACAAAAGCGGTATCACACCCCGAACTGCGGATTCGCGCAAGGTCAAGCGCGGTCACATCGGCGCAAAGCGTGTGGAGAGAGGCGGCACGTTGGGGGCAGACGACCCCCGCATTCAGGCGCAGACAGGTCAGCGTGACGGGGTTTGAGTCTACTGCAAGCACCTCATTGCGTTTCAAGAGGGCGAGGCTATCTCCGCCCACTCCCGCGCAAGCGTCAAAAACGCACGCCCCGCTCAGAAACCGAGAGGCACGATACTCCGCCACTATTTCGCTAGTAGACTGCTCTAGCCCCTCTTTCGTAAAGAACAGCGACTCGGCTTGCGCGAACTTGCTTAGTGCCCTGCCACGAAGTTCCAGCAGTTCAACGGCGATAGCCGCCCGCTCTACAGAGACTTTTTTGCGTAGTCGTGAAAGGCGTAACAGGCGGTCGTTAGGGAGGCTGCTCGCTTCGGCTAAAAGGGCTTTGCCTTCAGGAGTTGCAAGGTAGAGTAGCGTTTCAATGTGAAGAGTGTTCAGGGGTTGTTTTCTCGCAGAGGGTTAGGGAGGAGTTATAAGTTGGCGGGAGCGTGTGGGAATCGAACCCACCCATGACGGATTAGCCGCCACGCGAACGGTTTTGAAGACCGCGCAGAACACCAGTCCCGATTCGCCCCCATAAAACACCTAGAGGTTGCCGCCCTCGCTGTGCATTTTTACGCCGAGGAGTACGCCCGTATAGGTTTCGCTTCCCAGAATAATCAGCACCACCGAAAAGTACGCCAAGCCGATAAGAGGCATACTAAATAGAAGCGGCAGAATCATGGGAGCCATAAAGAAGAGAGGCATGAAGATGGTCATCAGACTCCACCAGAGGTTGCCTCTATCCTTGCGGGCAGGCCCCACCGCCAGCCCAACGGTAAAGCCCCATGAGAACTGCACCGCCATAATAGACCAGATAAACAGAGTCACAGGCAGATAGTGCGGTTCGTTGGCATGAAACACATAGAGCCAACTCAAGCAGACAAGAAGATGAAACCACAGGAGCGGTTTGACGAGAATTTTTGGGTTTTTCATAGCCGTTACCCTTTCCATACAACAAAAACAAGAGCCGTTCTCTTTGACGCAAAAACGCCACAGTATGCTTTACATAATTCCCCTGAAGTGTAACAAATTCCTCCTTCGACCCGATTCTAGCAAAAAGAGCAAGGAATTAGAGGAAATTCCAGATTCCAGAAAGAGAAACTCTTGCTTTACCCCATCGAGAACTGCTACAATGAATTAATACGTGAAATTTTTCACTGTCTCAAATTTTCACCTCAATCCTCAAGTTTCCGATACCCGGCGACGCAAACAAGCCCCGTAAAGGCGCGAACCGGAACAGATATAAGGAGTAGAATACGCATGGCAACAGGACAAGTGGTTCAGGTGCAGGGTCCCGTCGTGGATGTCGGCTTTCCCGCAGGCGAACTACCTCAAATCTATAACGCAATCACGATACAAGATTCTGGTCGCTCCATCGACCTTACGGTAGAAGTTGCCCAACACCTAGGCAATGATGTCGTCCGTTGTATCGCAATGTCCACTACCGACGGATTAGTGCGCGGTATGTCCGCTCTTGATACGGGTAGCCCCATCAACGTTCCTGTAGGTCGAGGCACACTCGGACGTGTTTTCAACCTGCTAGGTAAAGCCGTAGACGAAAAGGGTCCCGTTGAGTGCGATACCAGTTGGCCCATTCACCGCCCC
>JAPLCR010000353.1:0-4247 GCA_026392135.1 Armatimonadota bacterium | reverse complement strand
CCAGCCCCTCCTTCGACGAGCAAAGCTCCGCGCAAGAGGTCTTGGAGACAGGTCTTAAAGTTATTGACCTCCTCACCCCCTTCCTTAAAGGTGGTAAAATTGGACTCTTCGGAGGTGCAGGGCTTGGCAAAACCGTTCTTATTCAAGAACTCATTACCAACATCGCTACCGAACACGGAGGCTTCTCTGTATTTGCAGGTGTGGGTGAGCGTACTCGTGAAGGAAATGACCTCTGGCTCGAAATGGCAGAGTCCGGCGTTATCAGCAAGACCGCAATGGTCTTTGGGCAGATGAACGAGCCGCCCGGAGCGCGTCTTCGCGTCGCTCTCTCCGCGCTCACCATCGCCGAATACTTCCGCGATGTAGAGGGGCAAGACGTTCTCCTCTTCGTAGACAACATCTTCCGATTCGTGCAGGCAGGCTCCGAAGTCTCCGCACTCCTCGGCCGCATCCCCAGTGCCGTCGGCTATCAGCCCACCCTCAGCACCGAGATGGGTACGCTCCAAGAGCGCATCACCTCCACCAAAAAGGGATCTGTCACCTCGGTACAAGCCATCTACGTTCCTGCGGACGACCCCACCGACCCGGCTCCCGCAACCACCTTCTCCCACCTTGACGCTTATATCTACCTAGAGCGTAAAATTGCGGAGAAAGGCATCTACCCTGCGGTTGACCCGCTCGTCTCCGTATCCCGTATCCTCCAACCCCACATCGTGGGCGCAGAGCACTACGAGGTAGCACGCGCAGTCCAGATGACCATGCAGAGATACAAAGACCTGCAAGACATCATCGCCATTTTGGGTATAGACGAACTTTCTGACGACGACAAACTCGCCGTTGCCCGTGCCCGTCGCCTAGAGCGGTTCCTTTCACAACCGTTCCGCGTTGCTGAGCAGTTCACCGGCTCTCCCGGTAAGTACGTGCCTCTCAAAGAGACCATCCGCTCCTTCAAGGAGATTGTAGAAGGCAAACACGACGACCTGCCAGAGCAAGCATTCTATATGGTAGGAAGCGTTGACGAAGCCGTTGAAAAGGCGAAAGTCCTACGCGGTTAGAAAAAGGGCGGGGGGAGGGCGCACTCGCGATAACCTCTCCCACGCCGCTTAAAGGAGATTGGGAATGGCAAAAACTTTTCTGTTGGAACTCGTAACACCAGAGCGTATGCTCTTCCATGATGCAGTGGAAGCGGTACGTGCCCCCGGTGTTCAAGGCTCCTTCGGAGTTTTAGCAGGGCACGCCCCCCTACTAACAGAGCTGGAGGCAGGACTTATCAAGCTCTCTCTCGTTACAGGGGAAGAGGCATACATTGCCGCCAGTGGCGGGTTCTTGCAAGTGACTAAGGACAAGGTCATTATTCTTGCCGACACCGCAGAACTCTCCGATGAGATAAACGTAGAACGAGCGCGGAAAGCTATGGAACACGCTCGCCAGCAACTTGCTGTTCCGGGCATTGACGCAGAAGCCGTGCGAAAAGCCCTCGAACGCGCGATGAACCGTGTCCGCGTCGCGGAGATGAAGTCGCGCTAATACTTCGCATCACTTGTAGGCATGAGACATCCCGAATTTAGCGTAGCCAGAGTCCTACTTCTGGAGGGATCACTCATCCAGAGGCAGCTTAAAGCCGTTCTCAACCTATACAGAGGAGCTGGGGTTTCCTGGCTCCTCTTTCCTGTTCTGTGACAAAAATAGCGCAACAGCCAACTCCGCATCGCCTCCATCAAAGGGTGCAACAAAGTCAGCAAGAACGCATAATCAAGCGTCGCCATCAGAAGCAACTTCTCCCGCCCCTCCCAAGTCCATAAACGCGGCGGTTCCATAGCCAACTCGCTTTTGCGAAAACGAAATGCCACCTCTATCTGCCACCGACGTGCCTAAGACTGAACTACCTTCCATGCCTGCTTCGCCGTATCCACCTCCTCACTCGTCAGCAGATGCCAAGGCTCTCTTCCTCTCCCCAGTCGACCACCAACGCTTTGGCGAAGACATCCAAGCGTGCAGGCATCAGTGGATGATAACCTACGACGACGCGGCGGAGTTGAGGGCGCGTTTTGCGTGGGCGAACCAACACAGATGGAAGTTGTAGTACGGAATGAACAACTATAGACAGGAAAAGGCGGAGGCGGGAGCGAAGTTGATACTCACAAACTACCCTCTCCACCGCTCTGAGTTCGCTCTCCCCGCTCTCGCCCTCGATTTGTGAGATGTGCGCGAACGCAGATTCAGAAGCGTAAGCCTGTTTTGGGGTATCCTTATGTTAGTTAGAAACCCGTAAAGGAGTTCTGTTCCGTCATGCCCGTTGTTTCTGTTGGCTCCTATCAGATAGGTTCCCCCACCGCTCCGCTCACCCTCATCGCAGGACCCTGCGTGATAGAGAGCCTCGACCTCTGCCGTCAGATAGCGCAAGAGACGCTCGCCCTGACGCGCCGACTCGGTATTCAGTACATCTTCAAAGCCAGTTTCGATAAGGCGAATCGCACCTCTAGCGGCTCGTTTCGAGGGCAAGGGATGGCGCAGGGCTTAGAAGTCCTAAACACTATTAAGCAAGAGTTTGGTATTCCTGTTCTCACCGATGTTCACGACGCAAGCCAGTGCGCGGCGGTTGCAGAGGTCTGCGACGTGCTACAGATACCCGCGTTTCTCTGCCGCCAAACCGACCTCCTCCTCGCCGCAGGCGAAACGGGACGCGCCGTCAACGTGAAAAAGGGGCAGTTTCTCGCCCCCTGGGATGTCTCCAATATCGTCAAGAAGGTGGAGAGTACCGGCAACACAAGTATTCTTTTAACAGAGCGCGGAGTCTCTTTCGGCTACAACACCCTCGTCGTGGATATGACCTCTCTGCCTATCATGCGTTCGCTCGGCTACCCTGTGGTTTTCGATGGCACGCACAGCGTTCAGAAGCCGGGCGGCGCAGGAACCACCTCCGGCGGCGCTAGAGAGATGATTCCCTACCTCACACGGGGCGCGGTCGCCGTTGGCTTAGACGCGCTCTTCCTAGAGGTACATCCCGAACCGGAACAGGGACTATCCGATTCTGCCACCATGCTACGCCTCAGCGACCTCCCCGCCCTACTAGAGCAGGTCGTCGCGATTGACAGTATCGTTCGCAGAGGAGGCGCGTAATGACGACAACGGAGCGAACCAAAACCAACGACGCGCTCTGGATGGAGACGGCGCAAGAGACTCTCTCTGTCGCCTCAGACGCTATACGCCGCGTTTCGGAGCGCCTCACTCCCAACTTTTTGAAGGCGTTAGAGATACTAGACGACTGCGCGGGCAAGGTCATAACCAGCGGGGTAGGGAAATCGGGCATTGTGGCGCGAAAAATCGCCGCGACTCTCACCTCAACGGGCTGCCCCTCCGTCTTTCTTCACCCCTCCGAAGCCATGCACGGCGATTTAGGAATTGTGGAGCCTGACGATGTGGTTATCGCCCTCTCCAACAGCGGCGAAAGCGAAGAGTTGCTTGCCATTCTCCCCACGCTACTCGCTCGGCGTGTTCCTCTCATCGCCTAGACTCCGCCATAGAACGCGAAGCCTGTCCCCTGAACCTTGCGCCCACTACCAGTGTCATCGTCCAACTCGCTCTAGGCGACGCGCTCGCCATGACCCTCCATAGCAAGCGGGGCTTCGGCACAGAAGACTACGCTCGTAATCATCCGGGCGGCAGGCTGGGCAGGCGCTTGACGCTGTGCGTTCGCGATATTCTTGCGATGAACGCGCTTCCCATTCCGATAGTCGCTCCCTCCGCCTCCATGATGGACGCGCTTGCCGAGATTAGCGCGAAGTGCGTAGGGGCGACCATTGTCGCTAACGCAGATCGTAAAATTCTAGGCATTCTGACCGACTACGACACGCGGCAAGCCTTTCAGAAGTTCGGGGCGGATGCGCTGAAACTCACCGCTGAACAGATAATGAACCCGCGCCCGAAAGTGATTCTCCATCCCGACCAGCTCGCCTATGAAGCCCTCCGCCAGATGGAGGACGGCTCCCGGCAAATATCGGTGGCTCCCGTTGTGGATTCTGAGAGCGTGTGTGTGGGCATGGTACGTATTCACGATTTCTTGCGGGCGGGTTTGTAGATTCATATACCTCTCGCCGCTTTGGAGAGGTAAGGGACTTACTCTGGAATAAGTCTTCCAGTTGAAAACCAGAAGCCCTCACCCCCGTCCCCTCTCCCAATTCTGGGCGAGGAGTGACTAGGGCGGAAGACGACTCCGTTGGGCGATAGTCTCCCTTTCCCTAGAGGTT
>JAPLCR010000067.1:4626-8279 GCA_026392135.1 Armatimonadota bacterium | reverse complement strand
GCCCCAAACTGATAGAGGTGGTTTGTGTGACCACGCAAGCAGGTATGGCATACCTGCCCTGTCGCTACGATATTAGAGCAGTGGGGGCATATCGGTACGTTGCACCGTGAGCAACGTAGATTCGTGGGGGTGTGCCTTTTGCACTGGCAGCGGGTTGGAAATTCGGAGGAGCTCATGGTGACTATACTCAGGGCTTTTTGTGGAAGGAGCGGTCTATGGTACTGCCCTCTGCGTCCTTGCCCATGTCGGTATTCTTATCTATAAGCCCGATGAGAATTTGCGCTAACCCTGTTGCCGCCTCAGATGCCTTGACAGGGCTGTCGTCGGTATTGAGGAAGGGCGAGTCGCTATAGAGCATCTTATGGCTTACCAGATAGGAGACGGCTTTATAGGCAGGGTGTGTTGGGGGCAACTTTACGGCGGGTTTCGGGGGTATTTTGACAGATTTCTCTCTGTCTTTGGAGGTAGGGTTTGCACGTTGAACGCCGTTAGTGAAGAGGTCTGCGCCTTTGACCAGTAGGCGTGCAAAGGCAAAACGTGTGAGAGGTTGTGTACGCCATTCGCTCTGATCTACCAGCTTATCGGCGGTGGGTGCGAGAGCGAGACTCTTGCGTGTTTTCCACTGGTTTGCTTCCAGAAGATGCGCGAGGTTTGCTATCGCGATAACAGCTTCTGTTTTTGAGACCTTCGCTTCACCGTGAAAAGCCTTGTCGCTGGAGAGAGCAAGGACTTTTGTTTGTAGTGCTACGCGGACGTACTCCGCCGCCCAGTGGCTAGGGCGAACATCCGAAGGTAGTGCCTGTGCAAAGCCCTTATAAGGGCACAGCGCAAGAGTTCCGATTAATAGCAGAGTACGAATACGCATAGATTTACCCTTTAAGCCTAGCGGTCACTGTCGCGAATGGCGTGATACTCTTCCAGTGCTCTTCCTGTACCAATAGCGACGCAGGAGAGAGGGTCTTCCGCAACATAGACAGGGATCCCCGTTGCGGCACTAAGAAGTCTGTCTAACCCTCGTAGGAGCGCACCGCCGCCTGTTAGTACAATGCCTCGTTCTATAATGTCAGACGTGCCTCACGAATCTCAACAGACGATATCTCAATCGTTTTGGGTAACCCCGCTACGAGGTCACGCCCGCGAACGGCGAGTGTCATCTCTGTTTCGAGTGGGTAGGCAGAGCCGATTTTAAGTTTTATCTCTTCTGCTGTGCGGTCGCCAATCATTAGGCTATAGACCGCTTTGATGTGGCGAATAATGACTTCATCCATGCGGTTGCCTGCGATACGAAGGCTTTCACTGGTGACGATACCGGAGAGGGAGATAACTGCCACATCGGTAGTCCCTCCGCCAATATCGACGACCATGTTTCCGCCGGGTGTTGAGATGGGTAGTCCGGCACCTATTGCCGCCGCCATTGGCTCCTCTATGGTATGGGCTTCACTGGCACCGGCTTCTATGGCGGCTTGACGCACTGCCCTGCGCTCTACACTGGTAACTTGTGACGGCACACAGACGAGAACTCTCGGTTTGAAAAATCTCTTTTTCCCTACCACCTTCTCAAAAAGATACTCCAACATTTTAAGGGTTGTAGTATAGTCGGCGATAACGCCGTCGCTCATGGGGCGAATGGCAATGATGTTCCCAGGGGTGCGTCCCAACATGAGGCGCGCCTCTTCTCCAACGGCGAGGACTTTCTTCGTTTTTTCGGAGATGGCAACTACCGAAGGTTCACGAAGCACAATGCCTTTACCGCGAACATAGACTAATATGTTGGCAGTTCCGAGGTCAACGCCGAGTTCAGGCACTAAACTGAACAAGGTATGTTTCCTTCTTTAATGGTGAGACGGTCTATATCTGCACCTAAATGCTGAAGATTGCCCACTAGGTTTTCGTAGCCTCTATCTATGTGGTGTAGGTCGCTAATTTCGGTTACTCCCTCAGCAACGAGTCCTGCAATCACTAGAGCCGCGCCTCCGCGTAGGTCAGGAGAGACAACTGGGGCACCAGAGAGTCTTTTAACGCCTGTAATAATTGCGTTGCGCCCAGATATCCGTACATCCGCTCCCATTTTCGCTAGCTCCATTGTAAAGCGGAAACGATTTTCGTAGATAGTTTCCGTAACGACAGAGGTTCCGTCTCCGATGGTCAGCATGGTAGCGAGTATGGGCTGCATATCGGTTGGGAAACCGGGGTGGGGCATGGTTTTGAAATCGACAGGTAGGATGGTGTTTGCGTTTCGCTTCACGCGAATACCGTCAAGTTCGGCATCTATCTGAATACCTGCATCCAGCATTTTGGAAAACAGGTGGCGTGAGTGGTCATAGATTGCGTGTTTGAGGAAGACATCGCCTCCCGAAATAGCGGCGGCGACGGCATAGGTGCCGGCTTGCATCCGGTCAGGTAAGATAGAGAACTCTGTGGGGTGAAGCGTCTGGACACCCTCTATGACGATGACAGAGGTTCCTACTCCTGTGATTTTCGCCCCGCAGGCGTTGAGGAACTCTGCAAGGTTTACGACCTCTGGCTCTGCGGCGCAGTTCCCAATGGTGGTAGTCCCCATCGCGCACGTCGCGGCAATCATTAGGTGTTGTGTGGTTCCTGCACTAGGGAATTCGAGGTTGATGTCGGCTCCTAAAAAGCGGTCGACCTTACCATGATAGACTCCGTGTTCGAGGGTGAACTCTGCTCCCAGTTGGCGTAGCCCTTCGATATGAAAATTGACGGGACGCGCTCCAATGTTACATCCACCGGGCATCGCTACTTCTGCATGACCAAAGCGAGTCATGATGGCTCCAAGCAGGTTGAATGAGGCACGCATTTGGCGAACCAAATCGTGGGGCGTTTCTGAAGTGGTGAGGTTACTTGCGTCTAATTCAAGCGTGTTGGAGGATGTGAAGTTTGCTTGAACTCCCATTTGACGAAAAATGTTCAAAAGATTGTGAATGTCGGTGTTTACAGGCACATTGTGCAGAATGCTCACACCCGGCACAAGAATAGCCCCTACCAGTATTGCGAGTGCGTCGTTTTTACTTCCCCCAATTTCGACGACTCCTGAAAGTGCTTTTCCACCTCGGACGAATATATGTTCCAAAAAGTTGAGACCCTTCCTACTCCGGTTCAAGCATCTTGTCACTATTTGTAGGCGCGTATTTCCGAATCGTTGTTCGGAACAGTTATTCCCAATTCTCACCAACAAGTATACAGTTTTATCAAGCGTTCGTCAAGCGAACAGGCACCCTGTTTTTGATGGGAGAGGTGTGTAAGCCAATGGAAGCCTTTGTCGTGGACGTAGTCTACTCGATTTTGAGAAAATTATGAAAAAAAACTAGACAAATCACGAGAAATGGTGTATCTTATTAGCCGTTCGAGGGTTGTTGAGGGGATATCGTCTAGCGGTCAGGACGTCGGGTTCTCAGCCCGGTAACCGGGGTTCGATTCCCCGTATCCCTACTTGTAAGATTGAGGGCTTGCTTTCTAAAGAAAGCAAGCCCTCAATCTTTTGTCTACCTATAAAGGGAGTGACCTTACGAACTAGCGTCCTCTTCTACTTCCTCGGTCTCTTCTGCCTCAATTTCGGCTTCATCAAACTCCGCGTCGTCGTCAAGGATTATGGAGACATCGTCTATGTCTTTAATCGGGTCGATAACTTTGTC
>JAPLCR010000067.1:0-4545 GCA_026392135.1 Armatimonadota bacterium | reverse complement strand
GGCGCCGTGCTGGTTCAATGTCTGCAATGGAGGGAGGCACGGGGTGGCGCTGACGCGCTTCGTCGCTTACGAACTTGACGTTGACTTCTGCCATCCACGCCGGTATTTTAGATATCGGCTTTCCTGTTTCGGAACATACAACCTCGCGCACTTCCAAATCGGGCTTTCTCATACCACTCATTCTCCTCTACATTATCTTTGTAAACGTGAGTTCACGTGTTAAACTTCGTATTGAAACCTTTCGCCTCTTTTCAGGAGGAGAAATAAAGCCAGCTACTCTTTCGTTTGCGGATCCTCTTTGGGGGGCGACTTTTGCTGTGAAGAGTGTGACAGGCGTATCGTCACATAGCCGTTCAAGAGCATAAGTATCCCAACGCCAAAATAGACGAAAGAGGAGAGAGGGTTGATTGGTTGTCCGGGTTCTGTGACGAACTTGCTACCCGTCGCAAATCCGGCTATGCTCACTCCGATTAAACAGATACCGATCAAGATAAACATATTCAGATAGCGTAACATCTCTCTATCCTTCCGAGTTACAAAAAAGTGCGAAACGCCATTTAGTATACCGCATAATCCTGCATTACATATTCAGATTCCTAGCGGTAGTCCTTCATAAAGAGGTCGTTGGGGGTAATCTCGGCTCCCGGAACGACGGCAGAGGGCAAATTGGGGAGTTTTCGCCCGTTACGAATGTCTATCGGGTGGTCGTCTGAGAGGGGCCCGAAAGCAAACTGTAGCAGGTAGAGCGTGAAGATAGCATCGGTGTGCGATATAGGTATATTGGGTAGGAAGCGTGTGCCTCTGTCTTTTTGAGGCTGGTTCGCCTCTTCCCATAACTCCGGATGAACTCCGAAATTGATTAACTTTTGAACGGCTTTGTGAGTCGCTTCATCGGTTATATCGGTGTAGGTATGCGGGTGGCTTTTTGCTAGGTTTGGCGTGGTTTCTGGGAGTATGTTTGCTAACCAGCGTGCCATCTCGCCGCGTGTGAGTGGGGCTTTTGAAGGTGATATGGGCTGCCCTGCCAAACTCTGCTTTTTGGAAATGGGGCTACCGAAGTAGGCAGGGTTTGCTACCCCTTGCGGAGTGTTTACTGCACGCTTGGCGAGGAGTTGTACCCATCTTGCCATCTCCTCTTGTGTGGTTGGTGCTTTTGCCTTGAACTCTTTACCTTCGGGTAGGAATCCCCTTACTGCCATAAACTGTATTGCGTTGTAGTTACGGGATGTGGGGGCAAGGTCTGGGAAGTAGTGTAGCACAATATAGGGGTCGCCAAGTGGGTTTGCTATATGTGGAAGAAGTGCCTCTTGTATCTGCCGAACGGGGACTTCTCGATTTGCTTTGTTCTCTTTTAGGGCGATATATGCCGCGATGCCCCCTGCTTGCCCCAACGCCATGCGGACAGGCTCCATGCGGAAGGTTCCGAAACTGACATGGGTAGAGGATACCGCAGTTGTCACAAATACATTGTCTAGCTTTTGCGGTACGATAATTCCGAAAGGTATCTGATAGACGGGGGTGCGGTGATAGAGCCACCACTCACCCTCTCCCATGTGGCGCGGGTCGTTGTCTGTTTTGACGCGCACGGCATGAGAGTCCATTGGGTAGTCGCCTATCCCGATGCTTTCAGGGCGAAGTAACCCCTCTCCATTCGCGATGTCCTCTTCCGTCGGCAGTTGTTCTCCTAGTATCCGCCGTCCTTCGCGCACGTATAGTAGAGGAGGTATGCCCCCGTTTTCTCGAAACTCGTCGTCGGGTAAGCCGAGGTTTTTCATGCCGTAGTTCGTCTGGATGTAGTAGAGGTAACGTAGTACTCGTTCGCGATAGAGATCGTCTACACGCTTGCGTTCGGCGTATCTACCTTCAGGGTAGCGGTAGTTTATCTCTTGAAGGTCGCCGCCTCTAGGGTGCTGGTTCAACTCGTATTTGCCGTTGGGCATGGCTCCTGAAGATGCTGCCCAGGTTGAGCGCCAGTTGGGGAGACCGGGGTAGTCAAACTCCTCTTTCTGGTAGTTTGCCGGTTTGGGCAGGGTTTTGTCGGCAGATTTACCGAAATCCTTTACAACGAGGAGGTAGCCATAGGATTGGATTCTTTTGTCGGCTTCGCCTGTACTGCCCGGTAGCGGGGTGCGCGTAGAGCGTTCATAGTAGATAACTCCTGCGTGGGGTTCGGCAGGAGTACGGGCTTCGCGCCCTAAGCGATAGGGTGCGCCCGCCCATGCCGCAAGGTCACCGCTATCGGTAGCATCTATAAATATCTTTGCCTTTATCAAAACTCTGCGCCCTGTGGTAGCTCCATTGCCATCGCTCTCTTCAAAGGTCGCTCCCACAACCTCCGTGTGACGGGATTCGTATTGGGAGGCGCGTGTATGCACGCTGTAGAGCCGCCATTTTCGGAATACAGTGAGCGATGGGTTTTCGTAAACAAGCGATTTTATCGCTTGGTGTGCGATATGGGGTTCGTAGCGAGTGCCGTCGGTGGAGCGTCCTTCTGCCTTGTAGATTGCGCTAACTCGTTCGCGCAGCCGCCCAAAGAATCCGCTGGTGTGTTCGTCTCTCCTTATATCGGAGGAGCAGAGACCGTTGACAGGCATACCGCCTAGCCGCATGGTAGGCTCAATGAGTGCAACCCGTAGCCCTCTTCGCGATGCTTCATACGCGGCAGATACTCCGCTTGAGGAGGCTTGTACCACCACTACATCGAACTCCATTTGAGGCAGTTTTCTATTTGGCGAGCTGGGGATAGCGGGGAAAGTGCGTTCGGTATAGGTGGAGGTTTGCCCTGTTGAAGCGACAATAGAGTAGGTGTATTGTGTATTGGGAGCGAGCGATCCGTCTAAATACTCTCGCGCAGAGCTAGGCACTATCTTGGGGGAAGAGCCATGACGCATTATCACATAGTGGTCTGCATTTTTTACAGGTAGCCAGTAGAGGCGAATTTCGCTCTGAGAGTAGGCTATTGCTTCGAAGGAGGGAACCGTGCCGCCGTGTTGTGCGAGGAGTGGCGCAGAGAGCAGGGCGGTCAGGAGTGCGATAAGAGCGCATAGCGCGATTTTATTTGGTTTCAAGCCTCTTCTCCGATGGTTATGAAGTGCTAATTGGCGGGTGGGTATTTACTATCTCAACTACGAAGTTTGCAATAGCGTGGTTCCCATTTAGTATACCTTGTGTTACCGACACGTCCCAGCACGCCTCTCTGGTAAAGGTATCACTGCCCTCCAATACCCTGTAGAGAGTCCTCCAGTGCTAGTGATTACATGGCGGGGATCTGGATAGAGTGTCTGCCTTGACGAAGTGATACAGTGGCTTGAAGGGATAGGAGAACCTTTCACAAGGGTGGGGCATCATGTCCGAAAAAGAGGCGTTCTCAGCCTCCTTCGTCGCCCCCCAAGAGAGCTAGCCATAAGGGGAGCCTCTTAAAGGGGGTGTCCTACTGTCCGTAATGGGGGCACGTTTTTGCCCTACTTGAAACGTCTTGGACGCTCTTATTTGCGGATGATCTGGAATACTTGTACCACGCTTGTGGGGTAGCTGCTAACCCAAAGAGTATCGCCTTTGGGGGAAATACTGGCTCCGATGGGGTGAATAATCGTCTTCTGCGTACCTACCTGCTTGCGGAGTTTTAGGTCGATAATTCCGATATTGTTGCTCTTGTAGTTACACACGAAGAGAGCGTCACCTTCAGGGGCAACGGCGATGGTTCGGGGCATTTTACCAACCTGAATAGTGGCAACGGGTTTTGATTTATCCAGATCGACCTCGGTGATGGTTCCGGGCTTATTGTTGCTCATATAGAGCCTGTGTTTGTCGGGGGAAAGAACGACATGGCGAGGGTTGAAGCCGGAGGCGATCTTGCCCACGACTTTGTGGTCTTGTGCCATATCAACCACCGCCACCTGCGTGCCTCCCATAATAGCCACATAGGCGAAGTTGCCTTTGAAACAGATACCACGTGGAATGGGACCCACGGGAACATCCTTCACCTTTTGCATCGTGTGGGTGTTTATCACGGAGACGGAGGCAGAAGCCCAGTTTGCGACATAGACCCAGTTTTGATCAGGAGAGACAGCCACCACTTTGGGGATGTGCCCAACCTCTACAGAGCCGACTACTTTGCCAGTGGGAAGGTCTATGGCGACGATGGCACTGCTGTTGTAGAGTGAAACCCACGCTACATTACTTTTATGGCTGAAATCACACTCAACGGGTTCATCAGAGACTTTTACGATTCGGAGGGAGTGGTAGGTGTGAGCATCGATAATATCTACCTTGTGTCCGTAAAGGCAACAGACGACGACATATCTGCCATCGGGCGAATGGCGGAGCGATTTGGGACCCGTGGGAACCCGAAACCGCTTTACCTCCTTTAGCCTGACGGAGTGGAGTTGTGCTTGCAGCGGGCTTTGGTAGGTAATGAGAGCTAAAAAAGCCAAAAGAAAAATGTGCATTTTAATAGTTCATTCGGAGGGAGTGTCTAAGCGAGTATAGAATGATGTTTAAAGTCGTACTTTGGTTGCGCTCTCTTCTGGATTTGCTTCTTGTTGT
>JAPLCR010000412.1 GCA_026392135.1 Armatimonadota bacterium | reverse complement strand
CCCAACGCCATAGAAAAGGAGAGAGACGCATTTTCTGCGAGGCTCTCACAAGCGTAATAGATAGAACGACGACACCTGCTGTCCCCAAAGATAGAACCGGTGAACTCCTGATAAGCCCAATCTGTTTGCATAGAACACCTCTCTGTTTTTTGCAAGGTTCTACAAAAACACAAGAACTTCCTCCCCAAAACAGAAACCAGAGGAAGGCGTGTATGCAAACTACTACTCAAGATATGGGACAAGATTAGCCCCTTGTGAAGGGGTAAGGGGTGGGATGGGGTGGATGGGGCAGTGCGGGAAGCCTTCTGACATCGGCATTCCCTCTCTCCGTTTCGGGGAGAGGTTGGAGAGGGGGCGCATTGCCAACCTGAGCCGTTACACAGGCTTCCCAATTTGAAACAAACCCTAGAGCCTACAGCTATTCGCGGAACAGATCACGCCCGCGTCGATACACATCCGCATCTCTCTCATCGTCTATATTGATGAGCCGAACTCCGCCAGAGACGCGCTCTACATCGTAGGTTGCGCCGCCCACAATGCGAATGCGCCCGCGCCGATACGCTCCCACCGCAGTCTGCGTCTTACCGCTCTTCGTAATGCGTGAAACGACCCTGCCCGACGGCTGAATCTCGATGCGAACCTCCGATTCAAACCTGCGGTTGTAGCCGGTAAAGATGCCCGCTAACCATGAGGGAGGCTCGTCTATCTCAGGATCACGCCCGAAACCGCTATCCGAGCGCATCAGGTCAATAACGTTCTCTGAGTCGTCCAACTGACGGAGGCGCAGACCGCCCGCACGTTGGGAGAGTGCATAAGTCTCGCCGTCAATAACAAACTGCCCCCTACTATAGGAGCCTCTTTGGACAGTCTCATGCCCGTCAGAGAACCTACCTACCGCGGTCAAGCGTCCATCAGAGGCGATGTTGATGGTCACTTTCGCACGGTACTTATGGTTCGTCCCCCGCCAAACTCCGGTCAGCGCATCAGCAACGCGGTAACTGCTATCCGGTACACGTTGGGAGTCGTTGAGAATACGCTGAGAGTTCTCGAAACGGTCGCCGTAGTCATCAGTGCGCGTATATTCCGCCACATTATCAGGGTCATCGCGTTGGGTAAGCCGAAACCCAGAACGCCTCCACTGCATATCAAAGGTTATCCCGTCAAGTATCAACCTACGGTCTTCAAAGGTTCCGCGCTGTACCACCCATTTCGCGCCCACTCCCTTGCTTCTTGCAACCACTGTGCCGTTTTCCGAAATGCTTATCTGGACACCCGTTCGATACTTTTGATTAAAGGTACGAAATTTGCCTATCATCCATAAGGGAGGCTCTTCCGCATACGCCGTTACTGGCTGGCAAAACAGAAATCCTCCAAAAATGAACGCCAGAAGCGCAAAAGTTATCTGCTTTTTCATTGTCATCTCCTCCATCGTATTTGGGGTAGGCTTCACCACCTCTACTACTACTAATATGCCCCTGCCCCTACCCTAAGTCTACCCCTCCTCCGTCTATTTCGTGACTATCAAAAGTAGAGTTTTTTCCTATAAAAGAGACGATTTCTCTGCCAATATCGCCAATTCACAAGGTAAACAGCCATAATTTAAGAGGAGGAGAGATATGAACGCCGAAATCCTATTAACACCCGCACAACGCTATCATCTAGACGCGCTGGGCTACCTTCTGCTAAAAGGAGTTCTTACTCCCGACGAGGTAAAGAGTATCAAAGCCGCACTCTATCGCCTCAAGGAGGAGCCAGACCTCGCCAAGCACCGCGTCTATACCCACAAGCACGGCGACCATCACCAGCTGTTTGGGCATCTTGTTGAGTACGACCCCGCTCTATTGGCGTATGCCGTACATCCCAAGTTGGTTCCGCTCGTAGAGGAGCTAGTGGGGGGAGCGGTGCGCCTTGAGGAGTCTGAAGCGATAATCAATCGGCGTAATCCAGAAGCAGATGTCGCACTGCTACGCCAGAGACACAGCACACCTACAGGCTTTCATACAGGAACGCGGCACGGGTGGGGAACCTATTTCGAGCAAGAGCGGTTCCACTGTATCTTCGTTAAAACGCTCGCCTACCTCACCGATGTAGGGGCGGAAGATGGAGGCACTGCCGTCATACCCGGTAGCCACAAAATGAGCTGGCGGCAACAGGAGATGATAGATGCCGCACTCTCCGACCCTAGCCTTATTCATCAAGTTGTCGCACAAGCGGGGGATGTGCTTCTTTTTTCAGAATCGCTAATTCACAGCACTACCGAAATTCTCAGCGACAAAGAGCGGGCGATTATCGTATCGGGCTACACGCCGCCCATGTTACGTGAATGGATGGGTAACGAGATAAGCCCCGAATTTTTGGAGAGCCAGCCAGAGCCAATTCGTAAGCTGCTCTCAGGAAGCGATAGTTGGAATTGGCGCAGGAATCACCCCATTTGAGTGACAAGAACGCCCCGCGCCGACTTAGACGCACGACTCGTTTTCAGCCCACCTCCCTCTCCTCAGAAGAGAAGGGGGAGGCAGTTCAGGCTACGCCCCATACCGAGGTACCTCCTCTCTGTCCGAAAGGGCTCGCAGTCACCACATTCCTATACGCACTCTTTCTGATCGTACTCACCGCCGTCGACCTGCTCGGCTCTGACCGCTGGTGGTGGATAGCACCAAACCAGTACCTACCTCAATCTGTGTGGGGTATTGTGCCATGTTACCTGTTATTCATGTTTATAAAGAGATACCGTCGAGGAGTGTGGGCTACGATTCTCATGATTTTGTGGGTGGGCTTTCCCATTATGGACTTTCGGTTCGCTCTGGTACGCCCCAACGTTGGAGATAGAAAGGGGACGCACCTACGCCTACTGACCTACAACGTGAAGAACGGCTACTACGGACACGAACGCATGACCCGCACCATTCAAGAGGCAAATGCAGACATTATTCTGCTCCAACAGGCACACGGAACCTACAAGAACGAACTCGTCTCCTACCTCAGTAAGTACCACCTCTACATAGTAGACCAGTACATCCTCGCCTCCAAGTTTCCAATTTTGGAGGCAAATACACGCGATTTGAATGTGCCCCAATCACGATTAGTCGCTCAACGTTGTCGCCTAGCAGTTGGTAAGCGAGTCGTAACCGTCTACTCTGTCCACCTACTCTCACCCCGCCGAGGAATTACAGGGATGCGTAAGAACAGCGAAGCACTCTACTGGAACAATCGAATACGGCAGATACAAGGCTATCGGCTAGGGAAGTATATGAAGCAGGAGTGGGGACCCGTTGTGCTTGCAGGAGACCTCAACGCCCCGGTACAGTCCAGCATTACCGAAGCACTCACCGATGCAAATCTCTACAACGCCTTCAACCTCGTCGGGCGCGGTTACGGGTATACTTATGGGCACACGTTACCTCTACGGCACTCTTTTACGCGCATCGACCACATCTATTTGAGTAGAGACTTTGTGACGCTAGACTGTTTCACGGGGAGCGCAAAGGGTTCCGACCATCGCCCTCTCATCGCAGACCTGTTTTTGCCCGCTGAGGAGTGATTCTCCTGAAACGTTCTGCTTGGCTTTTTGTCCTATAGTGTGGACACGGAGGGAAGTGTTATGGCTATCACGATTGAACTGCAACCCGAACAAGAAGAGCGTATCGCCACAGAGGCGAAGCGACGAGGCTTGAGCGTTGAAGATTACCTTGCTCGCGCTATCGCGGGAGATTTCCCCCTGCCTCCTCCCGATATGACTCCTAAGGCGATTCTTGAAGCGTTGAAGCGAGACGGGGTTATCCCGATGTGGCAGGATAGACCCGAAGACAGCGTTACGCTAGCGAGAAAACTACGCTATCCGCAAGAAAGAGCGGAATGAGCGTTTTGCTTCTTGATACGGACGTGATAATTGACCTTTTGAGGAACGATATTCTGGCTCATCAGTGGTTTGCGTCGTTGCAAACTCCTCCCGCCCTATCGTCTATGGCGATGTTGGAAGTCATGCAAGGATGTAGGGATAAGAGGGAACACCAGCAAGCGCGGCAACTGATGAACCGCTTCCTTATCGTCTATCCAGTATTGGAAGATATCGAACGCGCCCTTTTTACGTTTTCGCCCCTGTGCTTATCGCACGGTATTGGGGCGATGGATTTGCTGATAGCGGCTACCACCATAGGACATAACATGACTTTGGTAAGCAAGAACCTCAAACATTTTAAGCACGTACCGGGGTTGAGCGTTGTTAGACCGTACTAACTGCGCCATTAGAGCGAGTGATATTTTAAGGAGACATATAGTCCTTTTATGAAAGTATTTCGGATAACCAGCGCCCTTTTCGCGCTCACAACCTTCGCGCTTGCGGGGATAGCCTTCGCAAACGGACGCGCCGACGAACAGAAGGCGCAGATCTTCACTGCCGAGCAGAACGACTTCTTCGAGAAGAAAGTACGTCCGCTTATCGCAGAACGGTGCTACGCCTGCCATACAGGAAAAACTCCAAAAGGCGGACTCCTGCTCGATTCCCGCGAAGCCATTCTCAGAGGCAACGCTTCAGGCCCCGCTCTCGTTCCCGGCAATCCCGACAGTAGCCTACTCATCCATGTTACACGCTACGACGGCGCGGTAAAGATGCCCCCCGGTGGACGCTTACAAGCCGACGAGGTGGAGACCCTGCGAACGTGGATTAAAATGGGCGCACCCTTCCCCGGCTCAAAAGCGGGCGGAGCTGTAGCAGCAGGGGCGAAACCCTTTGTCCTAACCCCTGAGCAGAGGCAGTTCTGGTCGTTTGTCCCTGTGCAAAAGCCGCGAGTACCAGCTGTAAAGAACAAAGCATGGGTCAAGAACCCCGTAGACGCTTTCATCCTCTCCAAGCTGGAAGCGAAAGGCATTAAGCCCGCCTTATCAGCCGATAAGCGCACCCTTATACGACGTGCTACCTTCGACCTCATAGGGCTGCCCCCCACTCCAAAAGAGATCCAAGACTTTCTTGCCGATAAATCACCGAACGCCTTCGAGAAGGTGGTAGAACGCCTGCAAGCCTCCGTACACTATGGAGAGCGTTGGGGGCGGCACTGGCTAGACGTAGTGCGTTACGCCGACTCGAACGGGCTAGATGAGAACAAAGCCTTCGGATACGCCTATCGCTATCGAGATTACGTGGTCAACTCCTTCAATCAAGATAAGCCCTACACCCAGTTTATACACGAACAGTTGGCAGGCGACCTGCTTCCCTTTAAGACGGAGGAGGAGCGTAGCCAAAACCTCATAGCGACAGGCTTTCTTGTATTAGGTCCCAAAGTCCTTGCCGAGCAAGATAAGCCTAAGATGGTAATGGATATCGTAGACGAACAGATAGAGGTGACAAGCAAAGCGTTTCTGGGCTTGACTATCGCCTGCGCCCGTTGTCACGATCATAAGTTCGACCCAATCGCCACCAAAGACTACTACGCGTTGGCGGGCATCTTCAAAAGCACCCGCACAATGGCGAACCTCGGTTTCGTATCGGAATGGATGGAGCGCCCTGTTCCTACCAAAGCAGATACGGAGGCGCAAAACGCCTACATCGCAAAAAAGAAACTGGTCGAGAGTACCCTAGACACCGCAAGGCGCAACGCGAACGCGGAGCTACTCACACTTCACTATGCCAAAGCAGGAAAGTATCTCCTTGCAGGCTGGGATTTAGCCGAACGTGGTGGGGCAACCTCACAAGCCGACCTACCGCGCAAACCCGGTGATGTGCTGCTGGAGGCAGAAGCCTACGCACGCGGTAACTTAGGACGCGATGCGGACAACTACGGCAAGGGAATCGGCATTGTGCATAGCGTTACGTCGCCCAACTTTGCAGAGTGGGACTTCACCGTTCCGAAAGAGGGGATGTATCAGTTGGAGATGCGCTACGGCTCCGCTGAAGTACGACCCATCCGCCTGAAAATCAACGACCAAAAGGTGAATGAACGCGCCTGCACCACAAATACAGGAAGCTTTTTCCCCGACGGACAACGTTGGGAAATTCAGGGTCTCTATCGCCTCAAGGCGGGTAAAAATACCCTAAGGCTCGACCAAGAAAACGCTATCCCGCACATAGACAAAATCCTCGTCGTTCCTGCGCCAGAACCCCGACAGCGCAAGAATCAACCGCGCCTCACCGCCGCCCCGGATGGTTCGCTCGTCCCTGAGATAGTCGCCCACTGGGCAAGCGCACTCAAAAGCCGCAAAGACGACCCAATCTTCGGCGCACTCTACGCCTTCACACATCTCTCAGAAGAGAACTTTGAGACAGAAGCACGTGCGCTTGCGGAGAGCATCGCGCAAGGCAAAGGGCTGCCTAAGCCTCCTGCTCTAGCCATCACAAAGCAGTTCCAAACCCTACGCCCCAAAAACCTCTCAGAGGTCTTCCAAGCCTATATCCAACTGTTCGACGAGGTAGAGGCACGTTGGAGTGCAGAGAAACAGCCCGAAAAACTCAGCGATGCTAACCTTGAAACGGTTCGCAAAACACTACACGACCCCAACAGCCTCTTCAAACTGCCCGAAAAGGCAGAACGCTTCTACTCCAAAGAGGGTGGTGAGACTGTTCAGAATGCACAGAAAAGCCTCGACACCCTTAACAAAGAGGCTCCCAAACTCCCGGTCGCAATGGCAGTAGAAGAGGGCAAAATCGAAAACTGCCGCGTCCACCTCCGCGGCAACACCCTTACACTAGGTGACGAGGCTTCGCGTGGTGTCGTACAGGTACTGGGGGGAGAGCGTTTTCCAAAGCTTGCAGATAACCGTAGCGGGCGGCTCGAACTCGCCGAATGGATAGCTGGCAAACAGAACCCCCTTACAGCACGTGTTGCCGTCAACCGTATCTGGCAGTACCTCTTCTCAGACGGCTTAGTGCGAACGCCCGACAACTACGGGCTGCTCGGAGACCGCCCAGTACATAAAGAGCTGCTAGACTGGCTCTCCGCTACGTTCATGGAACAAGGATGGTCGTTCAAAAAGATACAGAAGATCCTTCTGCTCTCGAATACCTATCAGATGAGCGGCAAGGGCGACCCCAAAGCGGATACTCTCGACCCCGATAACCGCCTCTTTGGAAAGAAGAAGCGCAAACGCCTTGAGGCAGAGCCGTTGCGAGACTCGCTTCTCGCCGTTTCGGGGCAACTAGATACCACGCTAGGGGGCAGTCTGCTGAACACCCCAAACAACGACTACGTAACCAACGACCAGTCGGGCAATGGAGCAAGGTACAATGCGCCGCGCCGTAGCCTCTACCTCCCCATAATCCGAAACGCCCTCTTCGATATGTTTCAGACCTTCGACTACGGAGAGCCCTCTCTGGTAAATGCCCAACGCTCTTCGACTACCATTGCCCCCCAAGCTCTCTACCAGCTGAATAGCCCCTTCGCAATGGAGCAGGCGCATAAGTTCGCAGATACCGTTCTCAAGCAGACACTCCCAAACGATACCGCACGCCTACAGTTCGCCTACCTCACCGCTATTGGGCGTAGCCCAACTCCTCAAGAGGTCGCCCGTGCTATCCAGTATATGCAGAAACTAGAGAGTGCCCTCCCGAAATCAGAAACCGACGCGGTAAAGCGTAGCCAAAAAATATGGACAAGTCTCTGCCATGCACTCATGGCGTGCAACGAGTTTATCTATGTGGACTGACGGGTAAAGATAGGCGAGGCGTATGCAGACTTGGGAGCCAATTCAAGACCTGAAACCGGGGTGGGAAGAGTTCGCCTCTACAGAGTTGGCAGGGCTGAAAGACGCATGGCGCGAACACCGGGAGCGATTGCAAGGCACGAAAGCCCTCGAAAAATTCAACAAAGAGCAGGCGCGGCAGTGGTCTATTGAGACGGGCATTATTGAGAACCTCTATCATATTGATAGAGGTATAACTCAAATGCTAGTTGAGAAGGGGCTGGAGGCGAGTTATATTCCGCACGGAACGACTCATAAGTCGTCGGAAGAGATTATTCGCCTCCTGCGCGACCATCAAGCGACGCTGGAAGGCTTGCATACTTTCATACGGCAGGAGCGTTCGCTCTCCACAAGTTATATCAAGGAGTTGCACCAAGCCCTGACGCGCCACCAAAAGACGTGCGATGCATACGACCAGTTCGGCAATCTCCAGCAGGTAGCACTACTACGCGGCGAGTGGAAAAAATACCCGAACAACCCCTCCAGAGAGGACGGAGTAGCCCACTGCTACTGTCCGCCAGAGCAGGTTCAATCCGAAATGGATAGCCTGATAGAGTTGCACTTGCGCCATGTAGAGGAGCAGGTTCCGCCCGAAATAGAGGCGGCGTGGTTGCACCATCGCTTTACGCAGATACACCCGTTTCAGGACGGGAACGGGCGGGTGGCGCGAACCTTAGCCTCCCTGATTTTCCTGCGGGATAACTGGTTTCCGCTGACTATAGACCGCGACCAGAGCATACCCTACCTTGACGCTTTGGAGGAGGTATTGATGGAGGAGATGGAGAAACCGAGTATTGAGGATGCGGTGGCGGCTATTGGCAATCACGCAACCGCATTAACGCAAGTGAAGCAGACCCTAGCCCTTTTGGAAGGACGAACGAAGAGCGGGTTTGGGGAGACACAAAAACTCCTTGCCGAACAAGCAAGCATAACTGACTGGAAATTTCTTGTTACTGAAAGTCAAGATAAGAGGAGAGTCTCCCTCCGTTTTTCAAGTACTACTAAAGAGAGCTACTATGAAATTCTGTGGACGCACACGCAAACAGAATACACAGTGCCTATTGTGGTTGAGGTTAAGGCAGATTTCAAAATATTGGTAATGGCTCTTAGACCAGTACATAACCCGCAAAAAACACGAGAGGAACAGGCATGGGATGCCGCAAGACAAAATTCACTCAGTCCTTCAATCCTTTCACCGTTTGCAAGAGAAATAAAAAAGGAGCCACGATTAGAGTATTCAAATCAAGTATTTCCAGATATATTTGAGAATGATACCTTTCGATTCGGGAGTGTTGAACTACCCGAAAACGTCTTGAAACGCTACGACAAATGGCTAGATGCCGCGATAATCGCAGGGCTGAACGAGTGGCGAAAACATCTGTAAGAACTCATGTTACGCAGAGTATCTGAACTAGCCCTCACCCTGTCCTAACGGACATCCCTCTCCCAATTCTGGGCGAGGGAGCCTGTCTGAAAGGTCTGTAGATGGGACATTTCGCTTTTTGGAACCCAAGACAGGGGAGAAACCCGGTAAACTGGTCGCCTTAGTTCCCCTTCGCCCAGTATTGGGAGAAGGGGCTAGGGGTTGAGGGCTACTTACTGCGTAAGGTGAGTGTAAGAACTAACACGACCAGCGTTACAGCCTCGCGCAACCTGCTCCCTTTCTCCCGTGTCGAACGGGGGAAAGGGCTGGGGATAGGGGGCGTAAACAGCCTCGCGCCCCTAATGGTATAACGAGACCAGCTTTACAACCTCGCACCACCCAAAAGTCTCCTCTTGTGAGGGGCTTCACAGGGGTATGTACGGATTTTGTGAACTGCTATACAAAACCACCTATAGGTCAAGCCCTTCGCCCAGAATTGGGAGAAGGGTGTCCGCAGGACGGGATGAGGGCGGGTACAGATAAGCCTCCCCTATCTCATCGCTCAAAATACATACCCCAATGAGCTTTGTGAAGGGTAGGGTGGGGTGCATTGAGAGAGGGTAGTTGGGTCAGTGCGATAAGCCTCCCGCTTTCAGTCGATGTAGATGCACTTGACAATTATCATTTTTGGTAATATAATCATTTATGAGAATAGTTATAGGAAGGAGACAGAATGCCGCAGTCACTTATGGAAACTATCCTGCACCCTGTACGCCTACAGATACTCTGGGTGGTATCAGGGCGCGAGGTAACCCCGCAAGAGATAGCACAGGCACTGCCCTCTGTAGCACAAGCCTCGCTGTACCGTCATCTGGCGCGGCTAGTGGAGGTTGGTGTGCTGAAGGTAGTGCGCGAGAACAGAGTGCGCGGCGCGGTTGAGAAGGTCTACGCGGTAGTCGAAGAGAACGCTCGTATCTCGCGAGAGGAGTTTATGAAGGCGACTAAAGAAGACCACTACCGCTATTTTCAGGCGTTTCTCTCCTCCCTTTTGCCCTCATACCAAGCCTATCTCCAAAACGAGCAGACGGAGAAGATTGGGCAGACCGTGAGCTACTCAGCAACCTACCTCTATCTCACAAATGAGGATAAGGAGAGCCTCTCCGCCAAATTTCGAGATGCCGTTACCGCAATGGATGTCTACACGCCCGGAGAGGGTAAACGCCGATTTATGCTCTCGACGATACTGTTTCCTGAAACTGCTGAAACGGAATCTGAAAAAGAGTCGTCGTGAAGAGAGAGGGCTTGTCCTTCCATAGTGCGAAGCGGGTGTTTTGAACGCTGCTTGTACGCCTGTGTGTCTTCACTCTTCTAGGAGGAGAGGCGAAGCGGTACGCAGTCACTTTACTAAATGACCTTTACTAAAACGTCCTTTAGTAAATAACCTTTACGAAATTGTAATCACCTTTCAGACACTCCTTCTCTGTATTGGCGAGGGATGTACGCAGTGCTGAGAGGGGATATTGCGGCTGTTAAGGAGTAAGAACGATGAATCCTCTGTTTTCAATGCTCATTCTGTACGTAGGCTTGGGGCTGATGTTTCTAGGCATCTCCGTCCCGCTCATCCAAAGGCGCGTACCGCCCAATAACTGGTACGGCTTCCGTGTTCCCAAAACGCTCTCTAGCCCAAACATCTGGTATCCCGTCAACGAATATAGCGGGAAGGAGATGTATAAAACCGGACTGCGCGTTATCCTTGCGGCGTTCGCACTGGCTTTTGTTCCCGGTATGAAGCTTGAGTTCTACGTCGCCGCGTGCACTACTATTCTCGTATTAGACCTGTTTCGGGGGCTAATTGTAACCGCTCGATACCTCCGCACCTTTTAAGGAGTCTACGCATGAAGCAAATGTTTCGACCATTCCGCCCCATAGGGCAGTTTTTGGCTATCGCGAGTCTCATCGTCGTACTCGCGCCAGCCTTCGCACAGAAACCAGACTCTGGTAAGTTCGTTCTGAACATTCAGGATAACGACATCGGAACCTACACGTTCAAAATGGACGCGCAGGGCAGTACCACCTACGAGCAGTCTCTCTCTAGGCGGGCAGAAAATTACGGCTAAGACGCAGATATGCTAGTCTACTCGTCCGCAAAACTTGAGTCGGATGTGATTGTGGCTGGTCCCATTTCACTTCACATTACAGCAAGCACGAGCGCGAAAGATACCGACTGGTACGCCTACGTGAGCGACGTATTGCCAAATGGGAAGTCGCTGGCACTGGTGCAGGGCATTATTCGGGCGCGGTTTCGGAAGTCGTTCGAGAAGCCGGAACTCCTCACTCCTAACGAGACCGCCGAATATGAGATAGACCTCTGGTCGCTAGGACACGTCTTTCAGAAGGGACACCGCCTCCGCGTTGTGATAACCTCCTCCTGCTTCCCTATCTATGACCGCAACCTGAACACCGGCGAGGACATTGCGACGGGTACGCGCATGGTTAAGGCGAAGCAGACCCTCTTCCACGAGATGGGCAAGGAGTCGTACCTTACGTTTCATGTTCTGCCTAAGTAGGGTAGTATGTAGCCGTTGGGGAAGCACAGGCTAATGCAGGCGCGGTGGGAGAGGGCTATACAATGAACAGAACATTGCAACAGGTTCTTGTGAACCTCAGTCACGGCTGGTCGATTTTCGTGTGGGGCTTTGCTCTCCTCTGCGTTATAGCGGGCATATTCACGCAACGCTATTTAAACCGTTCTCGCGACAGCGGCGACGTTGTAAAATTGCGCCGAGCGAAGACCGCCTATGTACTCACCGCTTCGTGTTTCGTGGTGAGTATAGTTGCGCTTGGGTTGTCGATACTGCACGTTGGATGCTCGTATACAACCCAAGACGAACAGAAGTGTCGTTCTAACCTCAAACAGTTAGCTCTTGCGATACATTTGTACGCACAGGACTACGATGAGCGTATGCCTCCAGCGAAGCGTTGGGCAGAACTCATCGCGCCAAAGTACGTCTCAGCGGATAGCCATAAATGCCCATCCGCTACAACGCCGTTCAGTTTTGGAATGAATGCCGCAGTCGCAGGTGCTTCCTGGTCAGAGCTAGCCAATGAAGATTACACAAAGATACCCGTTCTGTTCGAGGCGGATGCCCCTGTGCTATCGTTTTCAGGGGGCATGAAAGATGTCGCAAAATTTCGGCATACTGGACGCTCAAATATTACTTTCATGGATGGTCATGACAAAATCTATCCTTATACCCTTTTGGATACGTTGTCGTGGAAGCCGAAGATAGAAAGTCCAGAGCAGAAGAGCAAACCTTAACGGCAACCTGATTAGTAGAACTACTCAGATCTCTCTCATGGAGTGTAGCAGATTAGCCTCTCGTTATAAGTCCTTTTCCAACCTGTACTGTAAGGTTTCCGCAGTGCCCCGTCCACCCCATCCCAACCCTTGCCCCTTCA
>JAPLCR010000097.1:5057-5991 GCA_026392135.1 Armatimonadota bacterium | reverse complement strand
TACAGCTACTGCAACCGCCCCCCATTACGGGAGGTACTACTCTCATTGAGGCGTTGTACATACCGTTGAGCGACGTGTAGTACAGGGTGTCTGAGAGTACCTCCATGCCAAAGAGACCCACCAGTAGAAAGGCGTTCTCGTCTACCCTATCAGGTGCCATAATAACGGAAGCCTGACCTCGCAGCTGTCCATAAGCCTGATGGAGCCGATGTAGGTAGGCTTCCCTACGCAGCCTTGTTGGGCGTGCGCTACAGAACACACCGATAAATACGCTGGCGACTACGCCGATCAAGAGGAGGAAACCGACGTTGCTATGACCGTTTGAGAGGGCGACGAAGAGCTTATAACCGCCCAAAGCAATAATTGCAATAATCGCTTTTGAGCCAATAACATACTGTGCGGTCATCGTTTCTGGGCTCTCTAACAGCCCTTTCGATATGAGCGATTGACTATAACCGTGGCATAGTATGTTGATACGACCTACGGTTCTACGATAGATGCTTGGTGATGTGGAGGACCGGGCGAATTCAGAATAGATTATGCGTTCAACAGGTTGAAGATCGGCAGCGTGCGGTATGTTTGCCGTAGGTTCAAAATAGGTCGCTCCATTGCTACCCTGCACGATATTAAAATACCCTTTCTGACTGAGGGTGAACAGCGCGACCCAGAGAACCTCTCGTGCCCCACCGCGGAGGTAGGCAATTTCGTAGGGATCTGGACTGATAGGGATTGGGGGGAGCGGTGGAGCATCGCTGTGAATCCGGTCTACGCGTGTTTTGCACCAAATGAGGACGATGACCGAATAGATACCGAAGAGCCACAGGAAATCGGGTCCATGCATATTACCAATAGCATTGTTGGTTAGCCAGTCCATTGTTACAAAACCTCTCTTTTTTGCTCAAGTACCCTCTTTTCAGGTACCTAGAAGTGCCGT
>JAPLCR010000097.1:2837-5026 GCA_026392135.1 Armatimonadota bacterium | reverse complement strand
TCTGAGCTACTCCCCGCCTCTTGCGGAGTTTGATAGACTCCTGTAGTAACTACGGCGGGGCAAACGAAGCGGTTTCGGAGGTGCGGTATATACTCCAAGAATACTTTGTCTAAACCCAACGCGATATGGTTAAAGAGTACGAGGTGTTGATGGATCTGTCCCATGTCACCGACGTGAGGAACCACTTTTAGACCGAACTGACGTGCTAGTAGACTAACCACAATAAACTCGCTTATCCCTGCGACCCGCACTGCATCTACCTGCACGTACTCCACTGCTTGCGCCTGCATAAAGTTCTTAAAAAGAATACGATTGGGAACGTGTTCTCCGAGTGCTATTGGGACGGGGGCGATTTCGCGGGCAAGGGTCTGGTGCGCTAACACATCATCAGGATGAGTAGGCTCTTCTATCCAGAAAGGCGACATATCACGGAGGGCAGAAGAGGCTCGAAGGGCTTGCGGGAGAGTCCACTGCTGGTTTACGTCTAGCATGACTCGCACATTCTCCCCTACAACCGAGCGGACAAGGTGGGCGCGGCGCACATCACGCTCTAGCTCCTTCGAGCCTACTTTCAACTTCAGAGCGGTGAATCCCTGCTCTACAGCGCGTAGTGCCTTTTCGCGAATCACGTCGTCTTCGTAGTGGAACCAGCCTACGGAGGTGTCATAGCCGGGATAGCCTTCACGAATAACGGAGGTACGTGCATCTCGTGTGGGAAGATGCTGCTCTAGTGTAGCACGAGCCTGTTCAGGGGTGAGTATGTCCTCTAGGTAGCTGAAATCGAGCGTTTGGACGAGCTCTTGTGGGGTAAGGTCGAGCAGGAGTCTCCAAAGCGGGACTCCCCGCTCTTTCGCCCAGAGATCGAAGCACGCGTTTACGATGGAGGAGAGTGCGAGGTGTACGAGTCCTTTGTGAGGACCGAGCCAGCGCAGTTGAGGGTGGTTCGCAATGTCTCTCTGTATCTGCCCAAACTCCCCCATTAACTCCCCTATCTCACGCCCGACTAACGGCTCTGCAAGCGTCTCAACTGCTCTACAGACAAGGTCGTTTCCACCCCCTAGCGTGAAGGCGAGTCCCACTCCGGTTGTACCTGCATCGGTATGCAACAGCGTGACTGCATAGGAGTAGTGCGGGTTGGAGTGGATCGCGTCTGTTCCTGCGCCTGCGGGAAGCGGAAAGCGGAAAGCGGAAAGCGGAAAGCGGACATCGACCGTTTGGATATGAGTAATGACTGTCATAATGGGTGCCCTACGGGGGTTCCTTTCGCGCCATCCCAACCTTGCGCGTTCCTCATACGAATTAGCGAAAAATGGAGGGTGGTTTTGACTATTGCCTGCCCAATCGGGACGAGGGAGGGGCATATCCTCAACTCGACATCGAATTGCGTTAACTGTTCGAGCAGGTTGATTACCGGTTCGACTCGCAAGGGCATAATGGTATTTCGCGAAACGTATACACCGTGGTCGCCCGTTGCTGTAAGGTACTCGCTATCGAACGTGTAGCGGTAGAGTGTGACGCTCTGTAGGCGCGGCCCCCATGCAGACTCTATCACAATAACTTTGCTTGCTGTTACGTTGGCGTAGTAGCGTTCACGGTCTTCTTGGGTAGTGGTTTGGAGTAGCCAGTAGCAGACTCGCGGACAGTCGCGGGGGAGGTAGTACAGAGGAGAATGGTCTGCGTCAATGGCGTAAACGAGCGGCTCCGCTTCGGGATGTGTTCGCGGAGAGCGTGGAACGAACTGCGGGATGTGCGGGTCTTCGCTAAAGTGGTAGACGTGCATAGTATGGAAAATAGTCTACCGCGTAACAGGCAAAAAAATCGCCTAATGCCTAAGAATTGCCTTGGGTCGATTTCATTTTCGTTGAAGGGGTTGGTGGGAATAGCATAGGCTGTTTTGATATATTATGCCGTCACCAACTGCCATTGCTATCCCCGTAAGCCGGAGAAAGGGCGTAGGTGTATTTGAAATTTGGAGGGCGATGTTGTCGGACAATAGATAGACACCTGGTTGCAATACCCAATTCTCTCGATGGACGGGGCAAAACCAGTTAGACCTTAGGCTCTTGTTGCGTCGCACAGTGAATACTTCCTCCCCCTGAAGCAATGCCATCTATATTGATCTGCACGATATTGCGTCCAGGGAACGCCTTTTGCAACGCATTTCTTGCGGCGGTGTCTGCCCGCTTATC
>JAPLCR010000097.1:0-2765 GCA_026392135.1 Armatimonadota bacterium | reverse complement strand
TGCAGACATAGAAGCCAATATAGCCCGCGGCACATTCGTCTGTCTCAAACTTCTCTCGAACGGACTTAGGTCCCTCAAGGACAACGACTGTTACTTGAAACCCGTGAGCGTTTTTGGCAGTCTTGAGTATTTGGAGGTGTCTTTTCGTCACTTTATGATCGTAGGATTTGGGGTCGGGGTCGTAACCAGCTAGCACGATGTTAGGTCGAGCGAAACGGGCGTAAAAATCGGTGTGACCATCGGTAATATCTTTGCCCTTAATACCAGGTAGCCAGATAATTTTCTCCAATCCGAGCAACGTACTGATCTGTTCTTCAAACTGGTGTTTCGTGACACCTGGGTTGCGATTATCGTTCAAAACGCAACTTTCTGAGATGATGGCGTTACCATGTCCGTCAACTTCAATACCTCCGCCTTCTAGTATCAATTCGGTGTGAATCACATCAACTCCGGCTCGCTTTGCCACAAACTCAGCTACTTTGGCATCTTGAGCAAACTCCTGCTTTTCTCCCCAGCCGTTGAAGTTCAGGTTGACGGCAGCCTTTTTGCCCTGCTCAGTAATCACGAAAACAGGACCCGTATCACGAATCCAAATGTCATCCAGAGGGAAGACTATGAGTTCTACAGAAGCCCCCACCAGTTTCTTTGCGAGGCGATAGTCACTTTCTCTAACCAACATCGAAACAGGCTCATATTTTGCAATGGTCTGCGCGAGCATTGCAAGATTGCGCTGTACTTCGGGCAGGTACTTGCTTCCCCATATTTTTTTACTAGCACCGAACGCCATCCAAGTACGCGTGTGCGGCTCCGCCTCATCCGGCATGAACCAGTTCTCTCTCAGCACAGACTCTTTCGCTTTTGCGTGACCACCTAGCTCTATTGCGCCTCCGGCTAACAGAGTCGCCGAGGCAATAAATCTCCGCCTTGAAAGCATAGTATTCGCTCCTTCTTTCAGTGTAGAGTAGCAACCCCAAAACACTCTTCTAGCCAACTGCCAACCTGATTCTTCCAGCGAACGACAACACCAAACTCGGTTGTTCTAAGCTTTAGTTTCCGGTAAATAGAAGTAGATTCTTGTCTGCTTAAAAGAGACTTTCCGCTAAAATTTGAGTACTTTGAGAAGGCTTCTAATCTCATCGCTAATGCCATTGGTGCATTTCTCTATTTTAACGGGCGAATGCCATTGGTGCATTTCTCTATTTTAACGGGCGAAGGCGCGATTTCTAAAAAAGCCTCCTCAAATGCTCTTTTCTCAGATGTATGAGATAGAGAAGGGGTTTTTGAATCCAAAACCTCCGCTATTTTACCGGAAACTAAAGTTTCCTACAACACCCTGTTAAGCCGCACTTTTCCCCGAAGGCTGCGTCGTCGCGACTACAAGATTGGTGTCTGCTATGCGCTTCAGGTTTTGTAAAGCGATAGGGTTTTGCGGCTCTACGCGGAGGGCTTGCTCGAAGAGTGTGTTCGCCTCATCCCGCTCGCCCATATCGCGGTAGACTATTGCAAGGTTCAGGATTGCGTCGATATAGCGTGGATTCACGCTCAAGGCTTGCCGAAACGACTGAATCGCCTCTTGTGTTCTCCCCATAGCATGGTATGCTGCACCGAGATAGTTGCGAATATCGGCGTAGTGGGGCTGTATCTCCAGTGCCTTTTCAAACTCTAACACGGCGGGACCGTAGAAGCCGCGCCGTAGCAGGTCGGCTCCGAGTTGCAGGTGAAACTGAATTTTGTCTACTTCTGTTAGGGAAATCTGTTCAAAGACGAGAGCCGCAGAGGAGTGGTTGCCCTCATTATGGTACTTCAGACCATGCTCATAGAGGTCTTTACGAAATCCCTGCTCTATCTCTAGTGCAAGTTGGATTTGCGCCAATCCCTCTGTATACTACCCAATCTCATAAAGGGTGACACCTTGGAAGAGAAACGCTTTTGCGTAGTGTGGGTTGATGGCAATAGCAGTCACCAGCGTGTCTATCGCCTCTTGAGGCTTGCCTTGTGCCCGTAGTGCAACGGCAAGGTTGAAGTTCAGATCGGCGTAGTGTGGATGAATTGCGAGTGCTCGGCGGTAGCAGTCTTCTGCCCGTGCCCACTGCTGACCCGTTATGGCACTCTGCCCAACCTGAGCATAGGATTCAGCGATGTAGAACAGGCTGAGACGCTCTGTGAAAGCGTCACGGCGGTTTTGCGTGGCGGGATTGACCTGCTCAAAAGCTATAATTGCGTCTTCATAACGACCTTGGTCAAACAGCCTTAGGGCGCGGTCGTACTGTTCATTTCGCCCAAGGCTCCATACCTTGCTCAATAGTGACATTACCATCCTCCGGAATAGAGCGAACATAATTCGGTTTGATTATCGGTGTTTGACGGGGTAGAGATTAGTGTGGGACAGAGAAACCGCCAAAAAAGTTACGTTACTGATTAAACTGAAATAATTACCTGATTTCTTCTATTATATCACCTCTTTTGCGCGTTTCACTCTGTAGAAATTACTTGTATTCGCCGATATTTTGCTGTTCAACAGAATCCCATGCAGGGAAATCTTCAAAAGGTAGGAGCCTACTCCCATGTTCGTACTTATCGGCTTTGGTGTAGTTTTTGGCAGCATTATCCTAGGCTACACAATGGCGGGAGGAAGTATCGGTGTTCTAATCCAGGTATCGGAGTTTATCACGATTGGCGGAGCGTCACTGGGGAGTGTACTGGTCTCAAACGGTATGGGGCCTCTTATCACGACGATAAAGTCTGGTATTGGTCTTTTGAAGGGG
>JAPLCR010000544.1:3809-11983 GCA_026392135.1 Armatimonadota bacterium | reverse complement strand
GAATGCATGTCTGTCATACACAGTATGTTACATAACACGCATGTTCAACTGGGAGGAGCAAATTCCTGCGACCAACGCCGATTCCAAGTATGAGGGCACTGTCGAGGATATCTTGCGTGATAAGGCGAGTGGATGGAAGAATGATTATTATGGCGATACGCGCACGGGTTACGATGTGCACTGCGCGATAGCTGCGAGCGAGGTCCTGGCATTGAAGAAGCAAATCAAGAGATTCGAGGCGGAGTTGGAGAAGATTACTGCATCTATTGAGGGGGCGAAGGCGAAGCCGAGTGACAAGGGTTACGTGAAGATGACGGCGAAGCAGATCGAAGAGTTGGAGCTACAGTATATTGAGACCTATAAGCAAAAGTGTGAGCAGATGGTGCTGCTTGATGCTGCAGAGGATAACCCGTACTACGGGACCCACCGCATGAATGTGCTGAACCACCGACTCAAAGGAAGAGCCATTCTCAACGCGCTGAATGTCGAGGTCGTGCGGACGAACATAGCCGATAGCAAGCGCGTTCTGAGTCTGCGCGTGTTCCGGAGAGTTCACCGCTAAAGGTCCCAGACTCGCCTGTCCCTCATGTACGCGCCCATGAAATAGGTTGACGCTCCCCAAAAAGTTGTAGACGAAGGGGTTCGCAGGATGTTCATACACCTCTTCCGGCGTTCCTATCTGCTCTACACGCCCCTTGTTCATCACTACTATCCTATCTGAGACCTCCAAAGCCTCCTCTTGATCGTGCGTCACAAAGACGCTCGTGATGTGGAGTTCGTCGTGTAGACGGCGTAGCCAGCGGCGTAGCTCCTGACGCACACGCGCATCCAATGCCCCGAATGGCTCGTCTAGCAGAAGCACTTTCGGCTCTACTGCCAACGCCCGTGCAAGAGCGACCCGCTGACGCTGACCGCCTGAAAGTTGTGAGGGATAGCGTTTTGCCAGCCCCTCCAGCTGCACCAGTTTAAGGAGTTCGTGTACCTTTTCGCTAATCTCCTCTTTGGAAGGTCTGGTTTGGCGCGGGCGCACTCGTAAACCAAACGCGATATTTTCGAGTACGCTCAAATGGCGAAAAAGCGCATAGTGCTGAAACACAAACCCAACGCGGCGTTGACGCGCACTCTGCTGAGTCGCATCCTCTCCATGAAACAGCACCTCTCCTTCGTCAAGCGACTCTAGCCCCGCAATAATTCGTAGCAACGTCGTCTTGCCAGAGCCGGAGGGACCCAACAGCGCAACCAGTTCGCCTGTCTGAACCTCTAGGCTAACGTTGTTCAGAGCGACAAACTTACCGAAGGATTTGGTTATGTTCTTGACCTCAATACTCACAATTCACCTCCAAAAAGTACGCCCTAATCTATGAGGCGCTGTTGGCGCACGCGCCACTCCACTACACTCTTTATAACAAGCGTTACGAGCGCCAGCAGAGTCAACAGCGACGCAACGGCAAAGGCTCCCACGAAGTCATAATCGTTATAGAGTGTCTCTACGTGAAGCGGAATGGTGGTAGTGAGTCCGCGTATATGTCCTGATACCACCGATACCGCCCCGAACTCGCCCATAGCGCGGGCATTGCAGAGGATAACGCCGTAGAGTAGCCCCCACTTAATGTTGGGTAGCGTGACGCGCAGAAAAGTCTGCAACCCGCTAGCGCCGAGAACAATCGCGGCTTGCTCCTCGTCTGTACCCTGCGCCTGCATTAAAGGAATCAGTTCACGGGCGACAAACGGAAAAGTGACGAAGAGCGTTGCTAGGACGATGCCCGGTACAGCGAATATAACTTTGATGTTGTGGTCGGAGAGCCATTGACCTAGATACCCGTTTGCGCCGAAAAGGAGTACGAATATCATGCCGGAAATGACAGGTGATACCGCAAACGGCAGGTCTATTAGCGTGAGAAGTAGGTTCTTGCCCCGAAAATCGAACTTCGCGACTGCCCACGAAGCCACCACGCCAAACACAAGATTGAGAGGTACGGCGATAGCGGCGGTTAGCAGGGTAAGGCGTATCGCAGAGACCGCATCGGGTTCGCGTAGCGCCTCAAGATAGACGGGGAACCCCTTCTCAAACGCCTGTGCGAATACCGCAACTAACGGCACAACCAAAAAGAGCGCAAGGAAGCCTAGCGCGACGGTTATCAGGATAAGTTTGACCCAAAGCGGTTCGCTAGTAGCCCGTTTTTTCGCCTCTGTCGTTGTATTTTTTAGCCTCGAATTGTAACTACTCACGCTCCGTTTTTGCGGAAAGTTTCCTGAAAACCGCCATTTTCCCGAACGAGAAAGTGGCATAAAACAAGAAACTTTTGTCCCTAATCCCAAAAGTTTCTTAAAAACCGCCATTTTCCCGAATGGGCAAACAGGCGTTTTCAGGAAAATATGTCGAAGAGGGAAGCGTGAGTAGTTACGTGTTCTTTTAGATAGCCCGATACCGTCGGCTTACCCAGTACTGCAACCCGTTGATAACGAGCAGTATGCTAAACGAAGCGACAAGCATAACCACCGCAATCGCCGTCGCACCCGCATAGTTGAACTGCTCTAATTTACTCACAATAAGAAGGGGGACGATTTCGGTCTGATAGGGCATATTGCCAGAGATGAAGATAACCGAGCCGTACTCGCCAAGCGAACGCGCAAACGAGAGCGAAAAACCCGTCAGTATCGCAGGAATAAGCGGGGGCAGTATCACGTGCCAAAAGGTCTGTAGGCGCGTCGCGCCAAGGCTGTTTGCCGCCTCCTCTACCTCTGCGTCAAGGTCTTCAAGTATAGGCTGAACGGTACGAACTACAAACGGCATCCCCACAAAAATAAGCGCAACCAGCACTCCAAGCGGCGCGAAAGCCACCTTAATTCCGTGAGGCTCGAGCCTACTGCCAATCCAGCCGTTGTACGCATAGACCGATGTGAGGCTGATACCCGCAACCGCAGTCGGCAACGCGAACGGCAGGTCAACAAGACCGTCTACGATGCGTTTACCAGGGAACTCGTAGCGCACCAGAACCCAAGCCACTATAAACCCAAATACAGCGTTGATGATAGCACCTAGAAACGACGCGCCAAAACTGAGTTTGTAGGCGGCTACCACCTCCGCATCGGTGACAGTAGCCCAAAATGTCGCCCAAGTCAGAGTCGCTGTCTTCAAAAAGAGAGTAGAGAGCGGGATAAGCACGACAAGGCTAAGATAGATAAGGGTGAACCCCATGGAGAGACCAAAGCCGGGGAGAACACTGCGCCGTTTCTGAGGTTTCCTCACGAAATGCTCCTTTACACGCTTCGCGCGACTACAGTATGCCCGCGTTAGTGCCGCCTCATGATTTGGTCGAAGATAGCCCCTTGCGCGAAGTGTACGCTATGCGCGGCTTGCCAGTTGCCAAAGACCTTCTCGAAGGTGAACATCTTGATGGGCGGAAACTGCTTCGCTAACTTTGCGTTGTGCGGGCGGTAGAAGTGTTTTGCGGCGATTGCCTGTCCCTCCGGCGAGTACAGGTATTGAAGATACGCCGTCGCAATCGGGCGAGTGTGATGCTTGTCTACAAACCTATCTACTACACTAACAGGAGGTTCGGCAAGGATGCTGAGGGAGGGATAGACAATTTCGTGCCCATCCTTATAAAACGCCTTGAGTGTCACAAAGGCTTCACTCTCCCAAGCGATAAGCACATCACCCAAGCCGCGTTGCGCGAAGGTAGTTGTGGAACCCCGCGCTCCAGAGTCCAAAACGGGAACACTCTTATAGAGCCTTGTTACGAAGTCCCGCGCTGTAGCGGCGCTACCCCCTTTGAGGGTTTGGGCATAGCCCCACGCCGCAAGATAGCCCCAGCGCCCTCCGCCTGAAACTTTAGGGTTGGAGGTGATGACCGATACTCCCGGCTTTACTAAGTCTGCCCAGTCTCTAATCCCTTTCGGGTTACCCTTGCGAACCACAAAGACGATAGTAGAGGTGTAGGGCGCGGCGTTGAATGGCAGTCGCTTGCGCCAATCAGGAGCGATAAGCCCCGCCTTCTGAACGGCTTCCATGTCGTAACCGATGCCTAGCGTCGCAACATCCGCCTCAAGCCCGTCTATGATAGAACGCGCCTGCTTACCAGAGCCGCCGTGCGACTGTTGAACTGTTACCTTTTCATGCGCCCTCTCCTGCCAGTAGCGGGCAAAGGCGCGGTTGTACTCTTTATAGAGTTCGCGAGTTGGGTCGTAGGAGACGTTAAGCAGGGTCACATCCGAGAACGCTGAGATGGACGCTATCAGCCCAAGCGCAGATACCACGCTCATCATGGAGCGGCGTATAGCCCTGAATGTCATCGTAATCTCCTTCCTGTACCGTCGCAAGAGAGTGCAATATACTTAATCTATCAAAATAGTCAAGATTATAGTCGTAGTATACACGGCAAGGGGAGTTTGTGTCAAGAGCGGGGTGGTCTTCGTAAGAGTTCAGCAGTTGACCCACGCGGACGCAGGTCTCTTGGGTAAGTAACTCGCCTCGAATATGTAGACAGGAATCTGCTTGAATGGGCGAGTAACTTAGAAGGGTTATGGGAACCTCTCCTAGCCCTCAACCCCTGCCCCTTCTCCCAATTCTGGGAGAAGGGGTGAATGCACGGATGGTGGTTTGAGATTGGGAAGTTTGGCGCACTGCTCTAGGGTGGTTGGCAGGGTGTTTTTTCGCGCCTTTTCGCGTTTTTCGCGGTAGAATCGCATTTCGCATCCCCATTTCGCGGTTCATTCTCGCAACCCTGAACTCTTACCTTTCATCGACAAACTTGACAATTTCGGTAGCAAAGATTATACTATAGTTACGCTGGATTAATGTTTTAACGGAGGCAGGAAGGGGGGCAACTCATAAGATGGCGAAACTGAAGACGAAAAAGGCATACACTGTCACATCTGCAAGGCAAGTCGTTCCTGATAATGCGACGCTCAAAAAGCGTAAAGCAGACGCTTTGCGCCGCTTCTCTGAACGTTACTCTTCCATTCCGCCAGAAATTTCAACAGAAACGCTTGCCCTCATTGAAGTTTACAAGAAGATGAAAAAAGAGCGTTCGGCGCTGTAAACCGATGAGTGGTAGCCAGCCACGTTATCGTCTTGAACCATTGACGGAAGGTCACGATACCTCCGCCTTTGACTGTGAGTTGAATGACCTTAATGAGTATCTACATACGGATGCTTGGCAGGATGTACAAAAGCACATCGCTAACGTCTTTGTAGTTATAGACTCTGAATGCGCTACCTCTCGAAATGTCGCGGGCTATTTCGCTCTTCGCGCTCATGCGCTTTCTATTGAAGAGACGTTTTTTTGGAGATGCCTCCTCCGGTGATGACGCTGAAGCCCACCACCCCCTAGAAATTGAAGTTCCTCTTGTAGAATTGATGTGGCTTGCACGCGACCAGAGTTGGAAAGGCGAGAGCGTAGGCACTTTCCTAATGGTTAGTGCAATAGAGATTGTGGCGCAAGTATCTTACCTTGTTGGATTTATAGGTCTCTACCTAAACGCGACCTCCGCCTCCGCGCCGTTTTACGAAAAATTTGGGTTGAAGCCTTTTCCGGAACATCCCCATTTTGATAGACACTACATTCTCCCGACAAGCGCATTGCGCGCCTTAGCGAACGCAACACTGGATTTAACTTCGTAACTCCCCTCAAAAGCCTTTTATCTACATCCCCACCCCTTTACCGCACTCCTCAGTCCAACGCTTACGTCAACATATCCGTCCTTGATAAGCAGGAAGTCGCCTACCCGCTATCGAACATATCTCCCAGAGTTAATCCAATCTGAGGAGAAAAAGCAATGTGAGCCTTGGTGACGTATGAGATGAAGCCTTTCGCGGTTAATTCCCCAAAGAATGAACTCTTACGGGGCTTTCGCCCTCCTCGTCGTTTCGGGGAGTGGGTAGGGAGAGATTGAGGAGACTACTTCACAGGCTTCTTCAGGAAGGCGGCTTCATCGTACTTACAGCGCGAGTCCCATATCAGCCACTCAGTGATACCGAGTTCGTTGAGGGCTTTTATCTGCGCCCTAATCTGTGTGGCTCCATAGGTTACGCCTCGCAACGAAAACCCCTGAATCCAGGGGCGCAGTTTGCAGGTCTTCACGCTGTCCACCTGCTGCTTCGCATCGCCTGCCGAGAGTAGAACCGTGCGATACGGCTCTGCATTCGGGTTTTTCAGGTTGTATTCGCCGCTGTTGTAGTGGGAGGGATATATCATTGGGCAGAGGTAGTCCACCTTCTCCGCGACATTCGTCCCCGTCTGACCGATACCCATGTCGCCTCTGTTTTTCGCCCGTGTCGTCAGCCCAAACACGTCCGCCGAAAACCAGACTCCCGCTCTCTTAAATCTCTCCTTCGCGTACTGGAGAAACGCACTAATCTGCTCTCTACGAAGCGACTTTTCTGGTTTTCCGGGGTAGCGCAACGTAGTGATGTCGCCCTCGCTAGGGAAGCGCACATAGTCGAACTGCACCTCCTGAAAGCCGTGCTTCACTGCGTCTAGGGCGATGTCTATGTTGTAGTCCCACACCTCTTTTTTGTACGGATTGAGCCAACCATGCCGGCTCGTATCCAGCCACAATTTGCCGTTCGCGGTCTGTATGGCGTAGTCAGGGCGGGCTTTCGCGAGGACGGTGTCGCGGAAGCAGGCGATACGCGCGATAGGGAAGATGTTGTGCGCTTTCATTACGGCGAGGCGTTCGTCGAGATGCTTACCGAACATCTTTCTGTTCGCTTTCACTTCGCGTGCAAGCGGAACCTCCACGTCGTAACTCACCAGCCCATCATCTTTAATATCTATCACCATGGCGTTGAGTTCTGTGCGGTCTACTAGTCTGACGAGCGCATCGAATCGCGCCGCTGTTCCCGCCACCCAACCAGAAAGATAGATTCCCTTGAGACCACCGGGAGGCAGGGGGACAGGCGTGGGGACTGTAACGACGGTAGGAGCGCGGGGAGATAGCGGGGCAGAGGAAGGCGCATTGCGCCTACAGCCCTGCCCGCAAAGGGCAAGAGCGCAGGAGACGAGTACGGCGCAAACAGCCTGAAAATGGCGGGACTGCATTGGTTCGTCCCCTTGCCCTTCTAACCGATGAGGTCGAGCGCGTCCTTGATAGATTTCTGAACGCAGGTGAAGATGGGAGTGTCGCGGAGCGTGTACTTACTCGATTCGGTTTCACGTAGGGAGGCTACAAGGTCGAGGAAGTCGGCGGGAATATCCGTCTCGAATGCAACCACAAACTCTTGGTCATCTATCCCAAAAGAGTAGGTAGTATTCAGTTTTATGGAGGGGAACTTGTGTCCGGAGTGGATATGCCCCGACATGATTCGTTGCCGCTCTTCGAGGGTTAGTAAATACCACTCCCGCGTCTTCACGAAAGGATATACGAACAGAAATTCGCGCCCTGTCGGTCTGATAACGAGTCTGCGTCCTTCGGGCGCATCGCCCTCTGTCGGGTCTTTGTACTGCGAGTTTTTGGTCATGGCGAGGTAGCAGTAGGGTTGCGTCGCCCAGCGTCCCATACTCGTATTCAAGATTGCGGAGCCGTGCTTCTGAAACAAGTCTATCTCTGGCGAAGCGTTCCAGAGCAGTAAATCCACGTCCCCGCGAATCCCCACAAGCGAGTAACTACGAACCAGCATTGCGTCGGCAGCCTCCTCCACTGCGCTTGCCAACTCGGCTTTGTCACGCTCACGCTGCTCTTGCGGTAGCCGCCGCCACGCCGCGTCAAACTTATAAAAAGCAAACTGCACCATTGTGCGACCACGATTCTCCATACTAAAAAACTCCTTATTTTGATATACCGCTATAACGGCTTAGAGATACTATACTTGTGTGTATAACTACTCAGGATCCCATGCCGAGACGGGGATCAGTTCACCTCTTCCATGTAATGACCTAACCCCCTAGCCCCCTTCCCGAAACGGGAAGGGGGAATAACTGCCGCTATTGAGATAACGGGGCGGTTCAGCGATAGGGGTTTCGCCTGACGGCGACCTAGCAAAGCATCCTTCCCGTATACTCGGAGTCACCCCTTCCCGCTTCGGTAAGGGGACGGGGTTAGGTTGTCAAAGCCTCTTAAATACGCTTGAGAACGTCGGGTAAATCGCGATACACCTCTGCGTTAGAGAAGCGCAAGGTGCGGATTCCTTTTCCCGTAAATACTGCATCGCGCTCCGCATCTGCAATGCT
>JAPLCR010000544.1:0-3789 GCA_026392135.1 Armatimonadota bacterium | reverse complement strand
TCGCGCTCCGCATCTGCAATGCTTTCGTGTGTATCGCCATCTAGTTCGACAACTAAAGCGACCTCATGGCAGCAGAAATCAGCGATAAACCCCGCGATTATCTGCTGACGGCGGAAGTGCATCCCTGCGAGTTGGCTACCTCGCAGACGCTTCCAGAGGATTGCTTCCGCAGGAGTCATTTCGCTTCGGAACTGTTTAGCGAGAGTGACTTTAGCTTCGGAAACCTTCTGCCCCAATATGATGTTTTTGACTTTCATAACCTAACCCCCTAGCCCCCTTCCCGATGCGGGAAGGGGGAACTCGTGCCGCTAATGCGATAGAAAGGTGGTTCAACAGTATGCTTTTGAACCTAACAGCAACGCCTAGATAGCGTGGCTCCAACTCAGTCGGAACCACCCCTTCCCGCTTCGGGAAGGGGACGGGGGTTAGGTCACCTCTTCCAGATAGTAGCGTCGAGGTTCAGGATCGTCTGTGCGAGAACGGTAGCGACGGCGCAGTCCACGGGGGCGAGAGTTGCGTCCGCCTTGCGTTCGCCTATCGCGAGAAGTTTTTTCGCCTCTTCAGGGTTCTCCGCAAAGTAGTTACGCTGTTCATCGCACATTTTTTCAAGAAGTGTTCTCTCTTGCACAGACGGTTCACGGGTCGCAAGGAGTCGGAAGGCGTAGCGAACCTGTTCGCCTAGAGTTGCGCCTCCCTCCTTCAGAACGCGCTCCCCTATCACCCGCGCCGCCTCCACAAACTGCGGGTCGTTCAACAGAACGAGAGCCTGTAGCGGCGTGTTCGTCGCCTGTCGCCTCCCGATACAGACCTCCCTACTCCCTGCGTCAAACGCAATCATGTTCGGCATGGGCGCGGTACGCTTCCAACCCGTATAGAGGCTACGACGATAGAGATCGCTCCCCTTGCCTTGCACATAAGCGGGACTAAAAGAGTTGCTTTCGCGCCAAAGGTCACCGGGCTGATAGGGGCTTACGGGTACTCCTCCAATACGTGCATCCAGCAGACCGCTGGTAGCTAGGCACACGTCGCGTATCTCCTCCGCTTTCAGGCGATGAGCGGCTCCCCGCGCAAGCAGAAGGTTCTGGGGGTCTCTCGCCTTGAGGTCGGGGCGAAGCGCGGAGGCTTGACGATAGACACTAGACAACACAACTCTCTTGAGAAGCCCCTTCACGTTCCATCCCGACTGTATGAAATCACGGGAAAGCCAGTCTAGCAGTTCGGGATGGGTGGGCAGGCTTCCCTGCACGCCGAAGTCCTCGGTAGTCTCCACTATGCCCCGCCCGAACAGAAACGCCCACAAGCGATTGACCGCCACTCGCGCTGTCAGGGGGTGATTGGGAAGCGTTAGCCACTGCGCCACGCCCAGCCTATCGCGCCTCATGTTCGCGGGGAATGGAAGTACAGAGGCGGGGAGGTGCCTGTCTACGCGGTTCGCATCGGTTTTCGGCGCATCGTAGCGTCCGCGTGCAAGCACGAATGTGGGGCGAACCTGCGGCATCTCCTCCATCACCGCTATTTCGTACTGCCCATCCTCAACCTGAATCTGTTTGGCGCGGGCGTTTGCCACCTCCTGTGCAGATTTACGCGTGTCGCTGTCTATAGCGGAGAGGTAGTACTCTTTGAGTTCGGCGGTATGCCCGCGAGGGTTGGCGAGAGCCTCTGACAGAGACTGCCCATCGCAGAGTTGCGCTACCTCAATGGGTGAAATATCGCGCGAGAAGATGGAGAGGTCATCAATTAGTCCACCCTTGAAGCCCTTATCGCGAAACTTCTGTCCGAAGACAAGGGTGTGCTGACCGTTCCCCTTCACCATCCTGTTATCCCGCACAATCTCCTGTTCGCCAAGCCTGCCATTGACGTAGATGCGTAGCCCCTTCGCCCTGCTAGAGCCATCGTAGGTTACAGTCACATACGTCCAAGTATCTTTGGGAACCTCCGTTTTCGCGCTGACCGCTATGGCGTTGCCGGGCCAGTGTCGGAAGAGCCGCGCCGTAAGCTTGCCATCGTCTATAAGGAGGTCATAGCCATGCGGGCCCGCGTCCGTTCCGTCGCACGCCTGAAATACCACAGCGTAGCCCGGAACCTTGCGCGGGTCTTTCATCCAGAACGAGATGGTGAAGGGCGTGTGGCGCGTAAAGCGTCCGAGCGCAGGGAAGTTGACGTTATTCTCGCCATCGAGTTGTGCCGCGTTCCCGACTCTGCCCGGAACCAGCGGAACCTCGTCGCTTTTCGCGCCACTATCTTTTCCCACCAGATTCTTGAGCGTTCCGCCTTCAAACTTCTCGAAATCGAATCTCCCCGTCATGTCGGGGGTGGATGGAGCTTGCCGCTTAACCAGCCACTCCTGAAACGCTTTTTCGCGCTCCGTTCGAGTCTGTGCGAACCTCTGTTCGCTTGCGCTCACCGCTTCCAACGCCTGCTTAACCTCTTTGTCCTGCTCCGGAGTGGGCAGAAGTAGCGATGGCGACGGCACAATGTCGGCGCGGTCGTACATTCCGTACTCATCCACGTTATTGAAGAACGAGGAGAGCGAATAGAAGTCTTTTTGCGTAAAAGGGTCGTACTTGTGGTCGTGACACCGGGCGCACTCCACCGTCAACCCCAAAAACGCTGTCCCGAAAGTACGCACTCTGTCGGCTATCCCCTCCATACGCCACTCTTCCGAAACGCTTCCGCCCTCGTTCGTCATGCGGTGCAGGCGATTGAACGCCGTAGCGAGTCGGGTTTCACGAGTCGCATTTGGCAGAAGGTCTCCCGCAACCTGATAGGTGACAAATTTGTCATACGAAAGGTTGTCGTTAAAGGCTTTAATCACCCAGTCGCGGTAGGGATAGGTGGGGCAGAGTAGGTCGCTCTGGTAGCCGTAACTGTCGGCGTATCGCCCTACATCCAGCCAAGGAACCGCCATCTGCTCCCCGTAGTGCGGTGAAGCGAGTAGTCTATCTACCACCTTCTCGTAGGCGTTCGGGGCTTTGTCTTTTAGAAAAGCGTCCGCCTCTGCAACGGTTGGCGGTAGCCCGGTGAGGTCGAACGAAACACGGCGTAACCAGTCGGCGGGAGTGGCGGGACGCGAAGGGCTTATCCCCAAAGGCTCCAGCTTCGCAAGAATAAACCTGTCTATCTCGCTACGACACCACGCCATGTTCTTGACTTTCGGAACCGCAACGCTCTGCGGGAGCAGGGCAAACGACCAGTGCGCCTCGTAGTTCGCGCCCTCCGCCACCCACTGGGTGAGAATCGCCGCCTCCTTCGGGGTCAACTTTTTGTGCGAAGCGGGGGGCATAATGCCGCCTACCCCGTTTATTCGCTTAATGAGTTCGCTGTTTTGGGGCTTGCCCCGCGCAATTATCGACTTGCCATTTCGCACAGCGTAGGCGTACTCCGCTCTATCGAGGCGCAAGCCCGCCTTCCGCGCCCCTGAATCCGCGCCGTGACAGAGAAAGCAGTTCGCGGAGAGAATGGGGCGCACGTCGCGGTTGTACTGGATTTTGGGTTTTACAGGTCGCCGTTGCGCCGTCTGCGAGAAGAGCGGGGCACAACAGAGCAGAAGCGTCCCAAGAATTAGGTTGTGTTTAAGGATTCGATTCATAGCGGATAGCGTTCCTCAGAAGCGAAATAGGGTAGGAGTGTGTTCGGCGTAGAGGCGGCGGATTCCTGCTTAACGCCGTTATAAGGGTGTGGAACAAAGTTAAGCAGGTTTTCTGCCCGTTTAGTCTGCCTTAACGTGAATTCGGGCTTCCACATAACCTCACCCAACCTCTCCTTCGCAAAGGAGAGGAGCCTTCCTGC
>JAPLCR010000170.1 GCA_026392135.1 Armatimonadota bacterium | reverse complement strand
AAAAACACGCCGCTATGACCTCAGAATGAGGCTACGACAAGAGCCGAAAACAAGAGGAACAACACCAAAAACTACCCCGCCAGATGAGATTTCAAGCCATCCGTTGGCGAAGGTATTGGATGTCTTTTGGTTTTAGTTCGCGTTGGGTTATGGAAGTACGGTTTTTGGAAGCGGACACTACTTACCTCTCATTTGTACAAACAGGTTAACTACTCAGCCCTCACCCTGCCCTGCGGGCATCCCTCTCCCAAGTTTGGGAGAAGGACTTGTCTACAAGGTGATTCTGCTGTTCTCCATGAGATAAGCCTGAGTAGTTGCCAAACAGATAACTTTGACTCTAGCAGAGTTGAGCGGAGTTGGCTATTCTAGGTCAAACCAACCCGCTCATATTCCGCCAAAATACTCAGGTCGTTGCTGGCACTCTCTATAGGCAAATACAATTACCGGCGGCCCAGTAACAGGGCAAAAGGGGACCGCCAAGTCCATCTGTACCCTGCCGGTAGATAATGCCATAAGAGGCTCCCTGTGTACAGGGTGTATTGTCTAATTGATAAGGAGTTCCGACGTATTGTGGTCCCTTAGTACAGCGCGGAGGTGTAAAGTTTGATACGCACGGATTAAATGGGGGAGGATCCGCTAAAACGATGGACGGTATAGTCAGTGCGATAGTGGCGAGTGCAAAAAGTCCTGCAAGAGCGCGAAAATTTAGTTTCATGGTTTTCTCCTTGTGTTTCGACCCTACTGGGTCAGTAAAGTAGTAGGTCTGGTCCGTGTGAAGCGTCTACGGCATCTACCTCCCCATCTTTTCGCAAGATGAGGTTTTGAATCCCCCGTGCCCCCTCCCATGTATGAAACGTGCAACCGAGTACGGGTGCTTTCCCCTGCTTTAGTTGCACTGCGGCAGGGAAATCTCTCCCCAGATAGAGATGTGTGTAGTGAAAAGGTAGCCCACCTTTAGCCATAAAGACACTGGCGAGGTCGCCTCTTTCCTGAACTGTCGAGCAGATAAAAACGCTATTGTCGGGCAAGTATTTCGGAACCAGTAGCGTGAGCGGTCCTTCTGGCAGTTTGCCGTTATGCTCCGCCTGATACCTATTGAGAGCCTTTCCAATTTCACGCAGATGCTCCATACACTCTCCCTGTCGTCTTTGAGCCTGATGGACGAGCTTCCAACGAGAAAGTGCCCCTGCCCACCCAAAGATGCCCGCAACAACGAATAACGCACTCAAGAGTGCTGTAGATGTTAGTCTGTTTTTCAAGGAGTAGGGTTCACGCTCCTTTTCGATATTCTGGTTGCCGTGTAGCGTAGGGCAGTCAACCAATCTTGATTGTCTGGCTGTACATACTCCACTACGCCCCCCGTTCCGACAAGAAACACTTGAGGCAAGTAGCGGATACCAAGGCGGTTTGCGACTTGTGTTCCTTCATCTACCCGCATCTCTAGGTGAGGGAACTGCGGTGCAACGGGCTTTGCAACGGCAACCGTGCCAATAACAACGACCACAATGCTTTTGGCGGGGAGGCGTTGCGCTATTCGCTCTGCTTCTTCTAATGTTGGCTTGCTACACGCTCCGCAACCGCTCACAAAGAGAAGGATTTGGTTCTGTTTCCAATCAAGAACGACGGTTTCTCCGTTCCAGTGTTTAATCGGCAGATTCTTCAGGCGTTCTCCCGCATGAACCAATGGATTCTTGCTCGGATCGACAGGTGCCGGGACACGGTTAGGAGGTGTCTTGGGGTACGGAATAAACACATAGCGCGGATATGCGGCGAAACTGCCCGCAAAGGAGAGGGTGCCGCTCAGAAAAAAAAGAAATGTAAACACAAAAAAACGATCTTTCATCGGATACTATCCCCTGCCTTCCCGAACAGGCTCAAGCCTTTCTTGATGTTTTCGACTGGTATGGGTTGGCTAGAATCTCCACTATCAAACACGACAACTCCGCTAAAGGAGAGGCAAATTAGACGCGGACACTGAGATACTTTGTATTTTTCTCGCATACTGTTAAGCGAATCTGTGCAGATACGAAAACTAGCCTTTGTCTCTTGGCTAAAGCGGTGGTTGTCGGCAGGATTCATAGTTGTTAGCCCCATAATGCGCTGGCGCAGTTTCGTTTGCGCGGGTAGCAAAGCCTCTAGTGACTGAACAGTGATGCGACAGCTTGAGCAGGTGCAGAGAAACAGCAACGCGCCGCCTTCTGGCAAGACGTTTGAAACATCTTCTTGAGAACCTTTTTCTGTGATAATGGCTCCCCATGTTAGATTGCTAGGCTCTGGCAATGCCTGAGCATTTTCTTTAGGGCTTTGTACGCGACAACCGAACAAAGCGAGAACCCAAACAGCACTGCTAATTTTGAGCCAATATCGTTGAGTCATTTTTTCGCCTCTGAACGCACCAACACCCCGTATAGGAACAGAGCATACTTCAACAGACTATATCAGTATAATAACACAAATCAGGGGGGGGCAATCCAGTGTACATTTGTATTTTCTGTAGTATTTCTGTGGAGATGGGAACGCACGCGGAGCTGATGGAGAAGAAGGGGATATTCTATAACCTTGTAGATACCCAGAGCCAGTCGAGTCAGATTATCGGTATTGCCTAACGCAAGGAAAGCAAGGGAGGGGCTTGACCATTATGGTCAAGCCCCTCCCTTTTTGTAGTGCCTATCGACGCGCCCAAAACGCAAGTAACAAAACGATGGTTCAAAAGCGAGTCAAGCGACGTGCGCCACTTGTGGCGTGTCTGGAGTATAGCCTTGCTGTTTCAGGAAATTGACGACCATCTGTATCTCTGGTTGATTGCGAAGAGATTCGAGGATTTGGGGGGTAAGCCGCGTTTCAAAATCGGCGAGGCTTTTCTCGCCAAGCAGGGCTTTAAGTATCCGCCTTGGTTCGTACTGCCCGCGAAAGTACTCTTCGTCTGTTACAATCCTGCCGACAAAGGCTTCTAGCGTATCCCTATCCCGAAAAAATAGCACTTCTATTTCTGGCTTGACGACGACAACGAGCCACTTCGACGTTCGCGTATCTACACCCTCCATCCTCTCCTTGTGAAAATTTACACGCTCTTTGAACCGCTCGTCATCTGAGGCGTCTGCATCAACTACCAGAACAACGTCCTTCTTGCCATTCATCAGAATAGAGCGAGAGAGCGATTCCGCGCTAGACCAGCCTCCAGCTACGGTCACTTTCACGCTATTGTCGTCAGAAGGAAGTTTCAGTAAAGGGCGTAAGATTCGGGCGTCTGTCTCGCCCTCAGTAACCACAACGCATCTATTCATACGGGTTCCTCCTCGTCAAGTTCATCCACTGCGCTATATTCAGGTTGGCTATGTTCCACTGCATGGCGGTACTTCAACGTCAGGGCTTTACACATTGCGCTTCTCTCAATATAGACGCGCAACTCATTGCCTTCCCACAAAAGAATCCTCATAGGGTGGGCGAAGCACGCAAGCAATTTGGCTGGCTCGGTAAAGCCATTGATGGAGAACATTAAGCCAAGCGCTCCTACAGGACGACGGGATAGTTGGTATTGCAACTTGGCGATAGGCTCAATAGTAATATGACCGCTCTCATCCTTGGCTTCTATTAGACACGCCATGCCGTCATGGTAAACGGCTCCATCTATCTGCTCCATATCGCGTTGCGATTTTCCCAGAGGGTCTTTCACTCTATAGGGCCATTTGACGGTGGCACTTTCCAACTCAAAAGCCCTGAGAATGACGTGTTCAAACGCTTTACCCGAAGCCCACTCCTCTATAGCCTCTCCCGCAAGAAGCTTATCCAGCATGGCGATAAGTTCTTGCCTCGTGAATTGTCTAATCTTTTCTACGTAGTTAACAGCCATATACGTTCTTCCCCATCACGACCCTCTATAGCGTTATCCTCGTTATTCTTCTTTGATACGCTCAATTCCTCCTGCCACCTCTTCAGTGGACGTGGAGACGGAGAAGCAGATTCAGGAGGCTGTCATGCGCCTGACAGAGGGGCGTACAACCTTTGCTATCGCGCACCGCCTCAGCACTCTCCGCAACGCGACACGCCTTATCGTTTTGGAGAAGGGCGAAATCGTGGAGATGGGCAGTCATGCGGAGCTGATGGAGAAGAAGGGGATATTCTACAACCTTGTGGATACCCAGAGCCAGTCGAGTCAGATTATCGGTATTGCCTAACGTATACCAGTCTGTGTGCCTCAAAACGCCTTACCTGCTTTGAGGAAAACCCCTCTCTCGAATCGGGAGAGGGGTTTATACATATCAAGTTGGTCAAGTCTCTGCGATAGGCTAATTAAAATATGGAGAGGAGCCTTCCTGCCGCTACAACGATAACACGCCGTACCCTTTCCGAGTTTTTGAGATACAAGGTAGCCCTAACCCACGTTCGTTTGGTAAGGTGTGTTGGCGAGTTTGTGTGCTACGGTGTCTGTTCGCGGAGATGCTTCTTGAAAAAGGTTCTGAGCGAAAACACGACAACGGGCGGAATGACGTGTCCCGACTCTGTGCGAATTACGCTCTCCTGCTCATTCACCCCTGCGGCGATTAGTAAAGCTCTACTCGCTTCTGGCGGGATAATCTCATCGTGATTCGCAACAATGATGAGCAATGGGCGTGGTAGAATGCGCCCAACGTAGTAGATGGGGTCGGTGATGTCTACGACCTCTTCGATTATTTTCATCGTTTCGGGGGTCTTTTTTAGGGGCCAGTGGGCTTTTATTACGGGATATTTGTCGATATTTTTTACGATATCCAGTAGACCGCCTCCCGGAACTGCAAGGCAGAAGCAGGCAATGCGTGCCTCTACTCCCCCCAACACCGCCCCAAGCATTGCGCCCTGACTAAACCCCATATAACCTATTTTGTTTTTCTGAATGTCGGGACGAGAGTGTAGGTAGTCTACGCACCTTCGCAAGTCTACTACGCTCTGTACCCATCCATCCCGCATCCGAAACGAGTCGGGCATATGTATCTCTCCGCTCACCCCAGGACGCGCCCTGTCGCCGTGATACTGTGTGTCGATAGAGAGCGTCGCAAAGCCAGCTTTTACCAACGCTTCCGCAATAAAAACGATATAGGAGGTCTCTTTGTGCCCTCCCGAACCATGCACCAAAATAATGGCAGGGTAGGGGGCTTTGTGTTCTTTAGGCAGGGAGAGAATACCGTAAACGCGCTGGTCATGCACGCTGTCGAACGAGATAGCATATCGGGAGCGAATCACATTTTCGTCCTTGAGTTTCTGCTTTACACTGAGTGGTAGGCTCTGGTCATAGGAGTAGAACGTAAACCTTCGCGCCTCTGCCGGATCTTTGGGTGGAGGCAGTTGAAAAAGGGACGACTGCGCGAGAGCAGGGAGGGGCAATAGGGTGATCAATAGAGCGGTAAGTAGTAAACGCACAGTGGAGCCTCCAAAGATAGGTTAGCAGTGAACCGGTTAGCCCTAAGTCCAGAATTGGGAGGGTGAAGGGTCAACTAAAGCGATGTGTCGCTGTCGGCATGAAGTAGACGCTGAGAGTAACCAACAGGGCAAAGATGAGCAGATACTGTAGGCGCACTCCCCGCCAGTTCAGTGCAAGACGCGCCACAAAATAGAACAGATAGAAAAACCATGCCACCATTGCTGTCAGTGCGTGAGGGTCGAATAACCACACTTTGGTAGATTGTGATAGTGCGGTATCAAAAGTACGGAGTATCCCCAATATAAGCCCAAGTGTTAGCAGAGGAAGGGCGTAGGCAGCTGCGTGATACGCTGTCCTGTCCAGAGTTTCAAGAGGGGGGAGCCTACGAAAAAGAGCGTTTTTGCGGTGTTGGCGAAGTAGCCTGTTTTGAATGAGGTAGAAGATTGCACAGATGCTGGAGACTGCGAAAATTCCAAGACTAGCAAGCGTGGTCATCACATGAAGGCTCACCAGCTCTCCTAAGAGAATAGGTGTCTCGGCAATTGGACGTTTGGCTTGAAGCAGGGCGGCGAACAGAACCAGACAGGCAGTAGAGACTACTATCGCACCGACGGCAGGAAGGCGCTTGCGCGGCTCCAGCACACCGAATGCCAATACGATTGTCCACGCCGTTACAGAAAGGGTTCCGAATGAGCTGGCGAATGGTGAACGATGTGTTGTCATGCACCATGCACCTATTGCCCAAAACTGCATAAACGCTCCCAGAAAAAGGAGCGGACGGGCGAAACGTCCCAAGTTTTGAACGGGGAGAGCGTTTTCACCAAGAATGGGAGAGGAGGGAGCAAGTAGAAACGCAGTAGCTCCATAGCACGCCATGGACGCAATATAGCAGGTGAAGGCGATGGCGGTGAGGAGGGTGGGTAACATCAACTCACCTCATTTTCGGCGGGTAGCACTGAATCGTCGCTTACTGTAACTGATAGGGCATCATCTAGCCCAAATATCTCACAGGTCGCAGTAAAAAGGTTGTAGGGTTCGCTCTCCACACTTCTGTCCGTTTCCCGCTTCAAGCGTAGAATTTGCTCCCGTGCAACATGGTTCATCATTGCGAGCGTTGCCGTTTCAATGGCTTGCCACTCTCTTTCGGGAAGATGGCGCAACTTTGCACGTAGCAGGGCAAGGTCATCCTGGCGAATCTGCTCCAGCCGGCTTTTGAGTTGGGAGATGACTGGAACCGCCGTTCGAGAACGATACCACGTCATAAACTTGTCCGTTTCGTCGCGTGCAATTACCTCTGCGCGTTGTGCCTCCGCTATTCGCTGACTGCCCTCCTGCTCAACTACCGCCTGAAGGTCGTCTATATTATAAAGGAAGACATTGTTCAACTCCTCGACGTG
>JAPLCR010000172.1:2234-3162 GCA_026392135.1 Armatimonadota bacterium | reverse complement strand
GGGAGGCGCTCGAAAAGGCGATGTCGCCTTCTTCCAACGCCTCGGAAGAGGAGATGTCTGGAGAAGGTATTGGGCTGGAGGTGATAACACATACCGGCGCTGAGGTTCAAACCCCGGCGCCAGGACTGGAAGCGCTTGCATCCGATTGGTACAGGCGAGGCGGGCAACGCCGGGGCGATCACCTTCGCCCGGGCATTCAAGTGGCTCGCCGGTTACTCACCATCGAGAACTTGAGGAACTTGCCTGGAGGCGACACTCACCTGGCTCTATGTTTGGACTATTTTAAGCCTCGACTTGGTTTGACTACTCCAGGCATACAACCGCTTAATACAGCCAAAACAACCAGCGCCTCTATGTACGGTCTACTCACCCATTTCTTTACTCGTTTCCAGAGCCACGAGGGACTAGCGACTTGGGAACGCAGTGTTCAGTTAGGCGGGGATCGAGCAACGGAAAGGCATCCTGCGAATCACGCCTTCACAGACATTCTAATCGAGGCTCAGGAGGCGTATCTACAGTTGAATGGGTTGGCGCTTCATAAACAAACAGGCGAGCCATGGCAAAGGACATCCATTCCAACAGTCTGTCTGGATATTGGGCATGAGGAGCGCAGGCTGATTGGAACGCTCCATGAATTCACCGATTGGGTATTGACTGTAGACCGTCACTTTGGCGTTGAATACTTCGATACGCCAAACGATCCCTATCTCTCAACGCAATCCCATCACTATCTATTGGACTATACGCCTGAGTTCATTGATGGCTTGGGACACCGATTGCTGGTCACTACCGAATGTAAAGAGGAAGTGGCGGATATTCTAGGGCGCGCCATGCTGGAGTTGGGGCTTTCCAATGATGAAGAAAGTTGCAATGAACTCCTGATGACGTTGGAAACTATTTCTGGCAGATTGGCGCTCCGATTAGTTGG
>JAPLCR010000172.1:0-2161 GCA_026392135.1 Armatimonadota bacterium | reverse complement strand
TGTTGTTGCCAACTACCTGAGGCGCAAGGGCGAATTGAACGATACTATTGTAGTTCCTCTGGATGCTCATCAGAGGCTGTTCTTGGACGCAAAAAACTCTGCCGTCACCCACTCCAGTAGTCGTTGTGATATGCTTTTAGTACGCCCGATCAAGCAACGCCTGTTCATAGATTTTGTAGAAGTTAAATACAGATCAGGTGATGATGTTGTCAGTGCAAGCCTCCTTGACCAGATGGCGGATCAAACACAGATTACAGATAACGCTGTGCGTGGCTTGTATTTCTCTGACCCACCGCGCCTTGATGCGCCAATTCTTAGATGCCAGCTAGCGGCTATATTGCGGTTTTATGCGGAACGCGCCTACCGTCATGGCAGAATGGGTTCGGAGCAAAAGTACATAGAGCTACTTGACAATATTGGACGCGTCGAAATGGGGCTTACGCGCATGACGCCCCGACATAGGGGATTCATTGTGAATCTCAATGGTCGTCCGCATAAACCAATAAAGCGTGACGATATTACCGTCCAGGTGCTAACAGGCATAGAAATAGACCGAGATACGGATTTTGTACGGAACTCGAATGTTGCTGAAACCACTGAGCCAGTGAGTGTCTCGCCAGATGTAGACGCTCCCGCTCCAATGGAACCAGATGGAAACTCAGCGATTGTTGAACAGCTTAACACTGCTGAAGACGGTGGTAATGAGAGTAAATTGCGAACAGTAACGGAAGTTTCGCCCAAAGAAGATAAGGTATCGCCGCTGACTATCCCAGACCCTGAAACCGAAGATACTAACAAAGAACCTATGACTGTCGGCGAAGACGATTTTGAAGAGCGGAACCAATCCGCTTATATCAACAGCCAGCACGAGATAGTGATGCCTCTTGGTGAAGATGACGATTCTGGACAACCAGTCTCCTGGGTGGGAGCGGTCAAGGGCAGTCCTCATCTTTTCATTATGGGTATACCTGGTCAGGGTAAAAGTTGGTCTGTATTACGCCTCATTTCTGAGGCGTCAAGACTAGACGTGCCATCGTTGATACTGGACTTCCATGGGCAGTTTGCTACGCCAGAGTCGCCCTTTACTAAGAGCGTGAAACCGACTATCCTCTCCGTGGCAGAAGGTCTCCCGTTCTCGCCATTTGAAATCTCCGCAACTGTCTCAGGCGCATCAAATAGTTGGAAGATGAACGCATTTCAAGTTAGCGAAATACTACAATATGTCTGCGATCTTGGAGAAATGCAACGTGACCTGGTGTACGAAGCCATTCATGATTCTTATATGGAGGCGGGTTACGATGATCCGTCACAAACCGATGCACAACCACCCTCAATGGCGAGCGTCTATAAACACCTCAAAGAGCTGGAGCAGGAGCGACGCGGGGCGAAGAATACGGTGGCGCGCGTGCGTCCACTTTTTGAATTTGGGCTTTTTCAGGACACTGCGGAGAATATTGATTTCGCGTCCCTCTACACGAACACATCTATCATCGACTTGCATGGAGTAAGTATGGAAACCATGCAAATTGCCGCAGGCGCGTTTGTTCTACGTAAGGTCTATAAGGATATGTTTACATGGGGCGAATCGGACAGGTTGCGACTACTTGTCGTCTTGGACGAAGCGCATCGTTTGGCGAAAGACATTACCCTGCCGAAATTGATGAAGGAGGGACGAAAATATGGGATCGCAATTATTGTAGCGAGCCAGACAATGAACGACTTTCACTCGGAAGTGTTACAAAATGCAGGGACGAAGGTTCTGTTTAGAACCAATTTTCCTCAATCAAAACGCGTTATTGGTTGTGTGAAGCCCCCACATTACATCGCCGACCTTTCTACGACTTTGGAGAATTTAGCAGTGGGGCGTGCACTCGTGCAAACACCCGATATGTCATCGTGCGCTGTCGTATCCATGTATCCGTATCAGCCATGATATTTTACGGATTGGTCGATGATTGCCAATCATATGTAATCCTGTACTGATACTTTAGTTACTAGTGGCAACAACGAGTGTCGTGAAACAGCTTGCCTTGATGCACCTAGATACCCCAAGATTGTCTGCGCCATGGAGTGAACAGATATGAAACTACATCCACCATTTCAATACCTTCGCCAAAAACTCGGGGTATAGTGTAAAAAATTAGGGCTTATGGAGTACCGT
>JAPLCR010000069.1 GCA_026392135.1 Armatimonadota bacterium | reverse complement strand
AGAGTAAGTCCCTTATCAAACAGCTACATAGCGGCATTGTCTGGCCCTTTGAGCATTACGTTTTTACCAGTTTGAATCATAACGGGTACTACAATCGTATGCAGACCGTTGAGGGTGCTACGGTTTACAAACGAGATAGGCGAAGAAGATAAGAGATGGCGTATACGCCCCAAGCAGTACCAGAAGAGCAGTTCCGTGCGTATGAGACCTATATTAAGAGGCTGGAAGCATATGCTCGTGAACACCCATTCGCCTACCGCGTGCGAATAAGGCTACTCGCGGCACTGGGACACGCCTATCTGTTTCTTTGGTTAGGTATCTTCATCGCGCTCTGCCTCAGCCTCATTGTGATAGTTTCACAGGGGAGCCGCCCCCCGGGTAGGACAGTCTCTGCGCTTGAGGTAGGTGTGTTGTTAGGGGTGTTTGCCCTTTTTATTGGAAAGGCACTGTGGATAGCCACCCCTCCGTTAGAGGGCGGTATCGAATTGAGTAGAGCGGATGCCCCGTCACTGTTCGCGCTGATAGATAAGATGTGTGGAGAGCTGTCTGCACTGCCTATAGAGGCGATATACCTGCACGAGAAGTTTAATGCGGGGGTGTTTCAGTATCGTCGAAAAGGGTTTATGCGTGGTTATGCAAACCGCCTTGCCTTGGGGTTCCCTCTTATGCTTGCCTTGTCGCCTGCACAATTTCGTGCTGTATTAGGGCATGAGTTGGGGCACCTATCTCGGCAAAATTCGTATTTCCGGCATCGTATATATCAGTTACGTAGCTTCTGGTGGTCACTTTATGACGACCTAACACGCTCTCCAAGTGTGCTGACCCGGCTTATTTTTGGAACGTTTTACCGCTGGTATGTTCCCTTTTTTAGTGCCTACACGTTTGCTTTTGCGCGTGCCGACGAATATGATGCGGATAGGGCATCTGTTGAGCTGACGGATGTGGAGACAGCCGGCAGTGCTTTGGTTCAGGTTTTTGTGGCGGATTCCTGGTTGAGGCAAGAGTTTTGGGAGCCGCTTCACAAAGAGGTATACTACTCTCCTGAACCTCCTTCCAATCTTTTTGAGCGCGTGGCTGAGACGCTGAATCGCCCTATACCAAGAGCCGAGGCTATTTTGTGGATGGACATCGCTGTGCGTGTTAAGACGGATTACAACGACACACATCCGGCAATGGCAGAACGCCTTGCAGCGATAGGCTACTCTACAGAGGACTATCTAAAGTCGCTGGACAAGAGGTCGGCTCCCATTGACAGCGCGGCAAAAGTTTACCTTGGTGAGCAGTTAACAGGGCTAACACGCCTACTAGGAGTCCATTGGGCACAGGAGGCGGAGAGGAGTTGGGAAGAGGGGTTTGCCGATGCACAGGAGGACATATCCCTCTTGCAGGGCTATCATGTACGGCGTGAGTCCCTGCGAACGGATGAGGTGATATCGTTTGCCCGTCTCTTGGAGAAGTATGAGTCGGAAGAAGAGGCGTATCCAATTTATAAACAGGCGTGGGAGGCGGACACCTATAACCCCGAAGCAAATTTTCACTTGGGGCGTGTGCTATTGAGAGTGAAAGATGAACGGGGAGTAGCCTATCTTGAGCGAGCAATGCAGTACGACTCAGATGCAGTACTCCCAGCTTGTCGCCTGCTCTTTGTGTTCTGCATGGATGCAGAGAGAGTAGAAGAAGCCAATCTCTACCGGCGCCGTTATTTGGGCGCGGTGAGTCTCTACGAGCAGGCGCATGAGGAACGGGTAAGAGTACGACCAACCGATGTGTTTTTGCCGCCTGAACTCGCTGGGCAGATGCTGGAAGGGCTTTCCGCTCAGTTGCAGAGTGTCGGAGTTATTAAGGAAGCCTATCTCGTACGCAAGCAGGTCAAATTTCTTCCGGAGCGAGCCTTTTTTGTCTTACTGGTCGATATAGAGCTTCCGCGTGATCAAGCAGCGCGTGAAAGCCTACTAAGGCGTGTTAAACGCTCTTTGGAGGCTCAGTTGGACTTTCCGTTTGAGTGGCAATTACTGAATGCTTACCAACAGACGCCAAATGAGTCGTTATGATTGTCAATCGACATCTCGCGATTGAATAAAATAACCACCCAGAGGCAGGTTCAGGAAAGAGCAATGCGAATGGAGAGAGTCGTATTTTTGGATAGAGACGGTGTTGTGACAGCGGAGACTGGAAAGTATATTGTAGATCCAGGAGCTTTACAGATACTGCCCGGCGCGTGCGAAGCCATAGCAAGGCTGAACGCGTACGGATGGCGCGTTTTTCTTTTTACTAACCAGGCTGGGGTAGGGCGAGGCTATCTTAGTCTTGAGACGCTAGACAGAATACATAAACGTTTGGTAGAGGAAATCGAGAGGGCGGGGGGGCGATTGGAGGGTATTTACTACTGTCCTCATACACCCGAAGCGGAGTGCAAGTGCCGAAAGCCAAAGGCGGGTCTGCTTTTGCAGGCTGCTCAGGAACATGGATTAGATTTAAGCCACTGTTGGGTTTTGGGTGATAGTCATCGGGATATAGTGGCAGGGGAGGCGGTTCAGGCATACACCGGAATAGTGTTGACAGGGCATACCAAACGTGCTGACATCGAAGCAATGCCTCTTCCTCATCCCGAACGTGTTTTTGAAGATATAGCGGAAGCGGCGGGTTGGTTGTGTGCATTGTGTGGTTGAGAATGGGTTTCATAGGTTGAAGTGATGCGGTGCTTCGCGCCGCGAAAATTTTTACAGGTAGCCCCCTAGGGGGCTACCTGTAAAAATTTTGTCTACTTATTGGTCTTTTGTTCTTATTTACAATATATTATCGGACATATTTGAAAGACACTTACTTATGGAAGCCTTCACGGGTATAATTCAAGAAGCAGTATGTGGTACGAAGGGGAGATAAGATGATGACTTTGAATCGTTTGATGAGAGCCATTTTTGTGGCTATCGTGATAAGTTGGGGCGTGGTGACGCACGCGCAACGCTTAGTTGTCAACTCCGACCATGCGGATGGAGTATATAAGGCGGAGGAGACAGCACGGTGGAGTATTCATTGGTATGGTGAGGGTGAGACGGTTGATACCTGTACGTTTGTCACGAGGGCAGGGGGGAAGACAGAGATTAGCAAAGGCAACATTGTGTTTGCTAACGGGTATGCCACTTTGGAAACGCAACTGAAGACCCCCAATACCGTCCTTCTCGAGGTCAGGGTTAAGACGAAAAATGGCGGAGAGTATCGAGCGCAAGGCGGAGTCGTGTTCTCACCCGATAAGGTTACACCGTCGTCTAAACGTCCCAAGGACTTTGATGCTTTCTGGAAGGCGAAGATTAAGGAGCTGAACGCGGTTCCTGCACATCCCGTTTTGGAGGTTGGTGAGTCAAATAAGCCCAACATAGCCTATTGGAAGATCAAAATGGACAACATACGCGGTACTCATATTCAGGGGCAGGTAGCGCGTCCAATTGAAGGAAAGAAGTTTCCGGCACTCCTCATTGTTCAGTGGGCGGGTGTCTATGGGTTGAGTAAACCTTGGGTGACGGATAGGGCGAGTGAGGGCTGGCTTGTTCTCAACATTGAGGCTCACGATCTACCCATTGATCAACCGCAAGAGTTCTATCGAGAACAGTCCGCGGGCGCACTTCGCGACTATCCGGCGATTGGTAACGATGACCGCGAGACGAGCTACTTTTTACGGATGTACCTCTCTTGCTATCGGGCGGCGCAGTACCTTACAGAGCGTGCTGATTGGGACGGTAAGACACTTGTCGTAATGGGAGGCAGTCAGGGTGGACAACAGACGCTGGTGACAGCAGGTATTCACCCCCAAATTACAGCGGCTCTCGCTAGCGTACCTGCAGGGTGCGATATGCTAGGACCCGACGCAGGGCGTGACCCGGGTTGGCCCAAGTGGTACTATTGGACGAAGGGGAGAGACGAAACGCGTGTGCGCGAGGCAAGTCGCTATTTCGATGTGGTCAATTTCGCTTCTCGCATTCGCTGTCCAGTGCTAGTCGGTATCGGTTTAATCGACCAGACCTGCCCTCCTGCGGGTATCCTCGCGGCGATGAATCAGGTGAAGGGTGCTAAAGAGATTATCCTGCTACCTAGGGGCGAACATAATGATCGAAATGACGCTCATGGCGTATACAATAGAAGGTGCTACGGTGACTGGCTAACCGCACTTCGACAGGGCAAACCTGCGCCGATTGAGGGAGTGATGGCTTTGGAAGAGTAGCATACGTTCCTAATTCGGAAACAGAAACGAGGCGGCGAAAAGCAGGAGCTCGCGCACTAGCGGGGTGGTACTCTCCGTAATAAGAGAGTTCTTCTCATGCGAGATAGGCTCCGCCTCCATACCTGCCGCGTAGTTAGTGACGATGCCCAGTCCTGAGTAGTGGATACCCGCCTCTTTTGCAAATACCGCTTCCGGCAACCCCGTCATGCCTACCACGTCCGCACCCCACTGGGCGAAGGTGCGTATCTCCGCGGGGGACTCAAAGCGGGGACCCTCCACGCAGAGATACGTTCCTTTAGGGTGAATGGCGACGTTCGCTTCCTCTGCGGCTTGCAGAATAATACCGCGCAAAAGTGGGCTGTACGGCTGTGTGAAATCTGTATGCCGCCATGCGTCGCCTTGCGCGAACAGCGTTTTAGGGCGTTGGGAAGTAAAATCGATAAAGTCGTCGAAGAGAACAAGAGTAGAGGGAGGGAGGTCGAGGCGTAACGAGCCGACAGCGTTTGTCGCCAAGATATACCCGACCCCCAACTCCTTGAGTGCGAGGATATTTGCGGTATAGTTGATTTGATGGGGTGGAATGGAGTGGTCTGCACCGTGGCGAGGAAGAAAGTAGATTTTACTAGGCTCCACATAGTTATGCGATAGACTCAACACAGAGACCACGCCGGCACGTGTTGTCACTTCCACGGTTTCAGCGAATATCTCCGGCGGTACGCTCTCGAATCCTGTGCCTCCGATAATAGCTACATTTGTTTCAATCAAAGTATCTGCCCTCTCGTTTGACATATTGGCGAAGCAAGTGCTATACTACTCCACACTAATTGTACCCCTTACCGAGCGCGTTGAGACCATTTTTCCCTATGTATAAAGCCTTCCGCGATACTGGAATTAATCGAAATTTCCGCGCTTACCTTGTCTTTCTGCTCTTTGACATACTCCTCCTACTGCCTCTCTTGCAAGGAAGAGCACTCTATTGGGGTGATATTCTTCTCTATTTTGAACCCATGCACCACTTTGAGAGAGAGATGCTCCTTCAAGGACAGATACCTCTCTGGAATCCCTACCTTCTGGGCGGGCAGCCATTTGTAGGAAACCCTCAGATGTGGGTCTTCTTTCCGACAACGCCGCTATTGGCTTACGTTCCCGCATGGCTGTATCTCAATATAGTCTGCTTTGTGTCGATACTACTGTGCGGCATCTTCTTCTACCACTTTCTATTTCGATGGACGCGCTCTGGGTGGGCTTCGTTAATGGGCGGTATGACCTATATGGGAAGTGCCTGTATAATCGCCCGCCTACAGTTTCCCCCGATGGTATTGTCTGCTCCGTTCTGCCCGCTCCTACTACTATTAATAGATAAACAGCTAGACGCTCCCCATATCAAAAGCTGCGTCAAAATCGCGCTTACAGTAGGCTTGCTCGTTCTTGCGGCACACCCGCAGATGGCGTATTTCATTTTAGGGATAGGCACGGTCTACACGCTTTTACGGTTATGGGATTTCGCATCTTTACAAGAGCCAGAGAAGATTGTCAAGTGGTGGATAAGGAGTCTCTTTCCTCTGGTTTTAGCACTCTTATGGGGCATTGCACTGAGTGCTGTACAAGTGCTTCCTGTACTACAACTAACACGCGAAAGCCCACGCGTAGAGATGGATGTAAAGGAGGCAAATCGATTCTATCTGGAGCCTAAACATCTTCTCACTCTGATATTGCCGCACTACTGGGGGCATCCTGCAACCAGTGACTACCGAGAGAGGGGAAATGCTTGGGAGCCTGCCCTGTTCATCGGCTGGCTACCCATCCTCTTTATTGGTGTGGCGGTAAAGTCGTTTAGAAAACGGCGCGTAGTAGCGTTCTGGTTTGTGGTTGCGGCTGTCTCAATGTGGCTTGCATTTGGAATGCACGGAGGGCTGTTTTGGCTCGCGTTCTACTACTTGCCGGGGTTAAGCCGATTCCATGATCCTGCTCGATTTCTCTATCTTACGACAGTGGCATTTGCCTTTCTTACTGGCATTGGTGCGAAGGCATTTGTCGAGAAAAGCGGGTTTATAAAAGGGGCAGTTTTAGTCTGCGGTGTCGCTCTTCCCTTAATAGCCTACAGCCCAGAGTGGAATCCTACGATTCCCTATCAACAGTTGGACTATGTTCCACAAATTGCACAGACTCACCTCAATAGAGGGGGGCGGCTCTATATTCCGCACTATGTCAATCTGTGGCGCAGATATGTAAACTACAACGATTATGGGCGCAACGATAGGCGAACAATGCAGGCATTCATGAACACACTGATTCCGAACATCGGAATGCGTTATGGCACTGAAATGGTCTATGGTTATGAGCCGGTTCCTGTCGCTGCACCGCTAATCTTGGAGGGTTTGATAACTCTCGAACTGGACAGGGGAGAGCCTATCGCAACGCGGTTAATGAGCCTCTTGAACGGTACGACGCTCATACAGGTAACGGAGGAGGATGTCTTCAACGCACGCTTGAAGCACCTAACCACTCAAGGGGGCATGAAGGCATATCATAATCGCGATAGTCTTGGTGAGGCGTGGCTTGTAAGGTCAGTGCGGCGAGTAGAAGGAAGGCGGCGAATTCTAGCAACGCTTACCGACCCCGCTTTTAATCCTGCTCTTGAAGCAGTTGTTACTTTGGGAGACGACAGTAAGCCTGTCGCCGAACTAGAGGCTCTGGAAGGAAGTGCAGTCACCAACAGCCCAACCAATACCGTCAAGAGTGAGCAACGCAAAACCGATCGGCTAGTTTTTACGGTGGATTCAGGCGATAAGCCCTCCTTCCTCGTCGTCTCTTTGGCGGCATATCCGGGTTGGAAAGCAGACTGTGACGGTACTCCGCTCAGGTTATATCGCACAGACGAAGCCATTTTTGGCATGGCAATTCCTGTAGGGAGGCATACTGTGACGCTGACCTATCAGCCTGCCGCCTTCAGGATTGGACTGTTCATATCACTACTCGCCCTCGGCGGTATATTGGGGTGCGTAGGCTATTTGTGGTTCTCACGAGAACAGAACAAGCCCAAAATACTAAAAGCAGATTTGGAGCGGCATAATGAAGAGTAGTAGTATTGCCCT
>JAPLCR010000518.1 GCA_026392135.1 Armatimonadota bacterium | reverse complement strand
TCAACCCTACGCAAGCAGGGACAATCGGTATTGACTGCACTACAACTTCTACTCAAAGGGAAACCTCGTTTCCCAGCGAGATAGCCTGAGTAGTTACCAAAAAAGACTATTTTCCGATAGCCGGAACCTACCAGATAGAAGGCGATGCCCCTGAAACGCTCCACCAAAAGGAACTCCCTTATCTCATCTATCCGGTTGGCGACTTTGACGACAACCCCGAAGACCTCATCCAGTTTAGAGGGCTTTTGCCGAGTGCCGTTCATATGGAGGGGCGCAAGCGTCACCGTGCATTAGTGACGATAGAGATATTTCAACTGGATAGCAGAGAGGAGAGAGCGAACCTGTTTCGAGATAGAGCGTTGATAATCACGCACCTTTTCATCCAACTCGAAAACAAGGCTAACGCTTACACTGAAGAAGGGAGGCAAATAGCGCAAGAGCGAATTGAATCCCTCACAAGCCCGGTCATCCAACACGCGAATTGCGCTCGAAGTTTCCGAGATTTATACTATCTGGATAGAGCCAAAGCGAAAGCCTACGAGAATGAGGCATGGGATTACATTAACGGCAAATCCTAGCCTTTGCGTTTTTTTACGCTACGTCGGTGTACTCTCCCACTCGTTGTGCCTTCATCTCCTTGAGCATACTGTTTCCGGCTATCAGAAAGCAGATAGCGGAGGGAGTGAGGTAGATGAGCAGATTGAGAAAAGCGACGAAGGGAATGAGCTGGAAAGGAAGGTGCATCAATAGAAGCAGGTAGAATCCCCAACTCGCTGAGTTAAAGGCAGTGCGTGCACTTTTGCCTGTACATTTCTGCCCGATACGAGCGAACAGCCACCCCAAAAAGATAGGGGTAAATACCCAGATAAGCCACCAAGTCATAGACCTCACCTCTCACTTTCACGAAAGCCTGCCATGCAGGAGTTTTCAGAAACCACCATTATTGATTATACGTCTTTCCTCGCGATTCGGTGTCATTTTTTGGCGGAGGCTCTGTATAAAATTTTGCGGGGCTATCCTCCCGCTATCGCAGGCGCAAAATAGAGGTCTGCGGAGTCTGGGATTTTCGCACTGAGGAGGGGGCGAACGCTCGTACTGTTTACAAAGACAGCAAGCCCCGGACGCAGTCGCTCTCCTTCCAATAGCCGCTCCTGTATCCCCGCATAGCGGGTTTCTAAGTTCGCGATAACCTCGCGAAGCGTAGAGCCATCTACGGCTACTTGTGTCTCTCCTTGCGTGAGAACACGCAGAGCCGCTGGAATATACACCGTGACCATTACACACGCTCCTTTCCATCCACTGAGGCATATCTCTTCGGAATGTCGAAATATTTGCTTTTTGGGCGGTTAGCATGACATAATACACAAGTATTGTCGCAAATCACTGTTCTCAGGTACAACTGGAAGGTCGCCACTAACGGATGAAACGCTCCCCGCTCATTATACTCTTCTTCACTCTCTTTATCGATATGTTAGGGTTCGGGTTGATTCTTCCCCTTATCCCTGTTTATGTTAAACACTACGGTGGGGGTCCCTGGGTTGGTGGTTTTCTGATGGCGAGTTTTTCCGTCACTCAGTTTATCTTTTCGCCGATATGGGGGCGTGCCTCCGATAAGTTTGGGCGGCGACCAATCATTCTGATTAGCCTTGTTGGCTCTGCTATCTCCTATCTCTCCTTTGGGCTAGCAAGTAGTCTTGCGGTGCTGTTTGTTGCACGTATCGCTTCCGGTATCCTCACCTCAGCAAGCCTTCCAACCGCTCAAGCCTATATCGCGGATGTCACTACACCTGAAAAGCGTTCGGGAGGTATGGCGGTGTTAGGGGCGGCTTTTGGGTTAGGTTTCGCTTTCGGACCTGTTATTGGAGGCTATTTTAGTAAGTTTTCTCTATTCGGGCTTCCTTCGCTCGCCACTCCTGCCATTGTCGCCTCCTCTATGGCACTCCTTAATTTTGTTGCAGCGTGCTTCTTGCTACCGGAGAGCCTTACACACAACGAGAGGGCGAGTAGTAGCGATAAAAAGATGCTCGATGTTTTTGTAGATGTTCACCGCGCTTTACGAAACCCGCGTATTAATAAGCCGATACTGGTATTCACTTTTCTGACATTCGCGTTTGCGGCAGTAGAGTCCTCTTTCTCATGGCTCGTTCTGATTCGCTTCAAAGATACGATAAGACAGACAGCGGAGCAGAATTTTCTCCACGCATATCCCACACAAACTTGGGTGAGTGCCGCCGCTTCTGTGCAACAAGACTTCTTAGAGAAGGCACAGGCAGGAGCGACCACAGGTATTTTCGTCGTTGTGGGTATTACTATACTGCTGACTCAAGGGGCAGTTATGGGAGGGTTAGCACGGCGTATCGGTGAGAATCGCCTTGTCTGTTTTGGTCTTGGGCTACTTGTGTTTGCGATGATAGGGATTGCTATCGCGCCCTCTCTCAACGTGATAATGATGTTAAGTGCCTGTATCGCTGTGGGTAGCGGTGTCTCCAACCCCTCTCTTAGCGCACTCATTATGCAGTCGGCAAGCCATGAGGATAGAGGGCTTATCAGCGGGGCGCAACAGGGGCTGAGTAGCCTTGCCCGCATCTTTGCCCCTCCTATCAACAACAGGCTAGTGGAGACCAATACGGCGTATCCGTTTATCTGTTCTGCGGTTTTAATGGCAGTAAGTTTGATTTTGAGTCTCGGAATACGCTCCATACCCCATACCCCTAGCGACCCTGATGCCCCCATGCCCATGGCACATTAATGGGATGATATAGGAATCTGCCTTTGAAGCCAATTAACCGACATTTTTGCTACACGCTTTTCTTTGCTTTGGCACTACTCGTAGCGAGTATGCGAGTAGGTGACGCGCAGAGTTTACCAACCTCTTACACGCGCCGCCCTCTTCCTGCACTGAAGGTATCTTCTCCGCCTACGATAGACGGTGACCTTTCCGACGTGGTATGGAAGACTGCACCGAAGGCGGAGACGTTTACGGATATTCAAAACGGGGGTGTTGTCGCTGACCAGACGACTGCCTATCTTGTTTACGATGACAAGTACCTCTATGTTGGCTTTTACTGTAAGGACAGTAAGCCCGATCAGATTACTGCCCGCGAGAGCGTACAAGATCAGAAGTATGCGAATGAGCCTACCGACCTGAGCGGTAATCAGTTCAAGCAGGATAACGAAGACAATATTGAGTTTGTGATAGACCCTTTTGAGGCGCATAGAGCGCAGGATATGACACGTTTCTCGCTGAACGCAATTGGGACGCGCTCTGCAAGGTTGGGTGGGGGACGCGGTGGTAAGGTGGAGTGGAAAGGGGACTGGGAGGGCGCGGTAAAGCGGCTTCCCGACGGCTGGTCTGCAGAACTGCGAATTCCTTGGGTTATTTTGAACTACCCTCAGAGTAGGCTTCCCGTCAATATGGGGCTGAACTTCCAACGCTTTCAACTTCGCACACACCTCGTTTCTGCATGGAGCAATATCGGGGCACAGAGTTTTTACGACCTTGAAGGGCGTTGGACAGATGTGCAGGTTCCTCAAGCCAAGTTTCGTCCTCAAATTTCCGTACTGCCATATCTTTTACCTGGCGTGTCGAGGCGCGGTCAATCGCTCTTTACAGGAGTAGATGCTCGTTTCACGATGACACCGGAACTCACAGCAGTTGGCTCGGTGAACCCAGATTTTGCGACTGTTGAGTCGGCGATACAGACCGTTCAATTTGTGCATACGGAGCAGTTTTTGCCGGAGCGGCGCCCCTTCTTTTTGGAAGGAAGAGACTATTTTGCGCCGACAATGAAGATTAATGACATCGGCTCTTTCTTCTATCCGAACCGTATTCCTACCTTTGATGTGGGGGAGAAGATTTACGGAAAAGTCACTCCAACTGACACGCTGGGATTTCTACATACAGTGGATTGGGGACACCGAACGGATGTTGTTGCACGGTATCAGCATGAGATTTCGCCAACGGCGCAGTCAGGGCTGATGTGCCTCCATAAGAGTCAACTGGGTGACAACAACACAGTAGGTGTCTTCGATCACCATGCACGATGGGGAAAAGCCGGCTTTGAGACTTGGTGGGCATTGACATCAGGGGATGGGGCAGGGGGCAGTGCTAAGGCGTTCAGCGTTACGTATGAGGATAAACTACTCTCAGGCGCGATACAGTACTACGACCTTACCGATAGTTTTCGTGTAGCGGACGGCTTTTTGCCCTTCAATCAGTTCCATGGTTTTGTGGTTGCCGCGAACTGGGGGGCAGAGTGGCGCGAGGGATTTTGGCGAAGTTTTCAGGTATCTGCCCTGCCTCTTTTTTGGAAGCATAACGACGGGAGCTCCTTCCTAGAGGGACCCCAAATGACCCTTAACTTCGATACTCGAAGCGATTGGCGTTTTGAGATGGACTTGACGAACACGAAGTTTGATGGACAGCGCGACGCAAATGTCGGTTTTGAGATACATAGCGGAGTGAGTAACCGTTTTCGGCACTACGGTTTGCGCGTCCAACTTGGTACGGTGGGCGACCGTCAGTCTACGGTTTTGGGACCCATTATCAGTACGCGTCTGTTTCGGAAACTAGATGTATCTTATGGAGGGGTTATAGAGAACCGATTGGGGCTTGCACATCAACATATCATGAGCTTGAACTATGAAATTTCGCCACAACGCTCGTTTGGGGGGCGTGTGGTGGTTCAGAATTCTGACACCAATGCCTATCTTTTTTATCGGCATTCAGGTGGTAGAGGCACTGAGACCTATGTTATTTTGGGCGACCCGAACGCCACCCGTACTGTGAAGAGTTTGCAGATAAAGTTTGTATTCGCACTTTAGTGGTTCGACCAAGCTAGAGAGATAGAAAGGGAGAGATGGAGACTACAACACCAGTTGAATATCCGTGGGATCAGGATGGGTACTATCGGGAATACCACAATCGTATGCGGATGATTGCGCTGTACGCCTCTCAGTTTCATGCCGACCCTGTGCTGGATTTGGGGTGCGGGCATGGCAAAATGCGCGACCTTCTTACGGAAGGCACAGGCTACTATGGATGCGATGGGCACTGGGACAAGCCACCTTACGAGGATGCGCCTTACGAAAACTGGCTCTTCCAAAATGATAACCCCGCCCTCCCTTTCGGAAAAACAGCTTTTGGGGCTATAGTCTGCTCTGGGCTTATTGAGTACATTGATGACCAATCCGCACTTTTTATGGCAATCTATGACCGCCTCAAGCCGGGAGGGCATTTTATCTGCTCTGCTATTAACCCCAATTTCCTGCCGTTCTTACTGGGGCGTTACCATCTCCCCAAAGGGAAGTGGCACCCTGCATGGCACCATGTCCGTCCATACCGCGCTGTACTGAACGATATGAAACAGGCTGGGTTTGAACTCTGCTCATATACGTGGGTTCCTGAAAAGGCGAACTCGGAAGAGATTGCGAAACAGGCAGTCGCTGATACCCGAAAACTGGGGGAAAGTCTACCCTCTTTTCGGAATTTCCGTGAGACTCAGATACTTTTTGTGGCGCAAAAACCGTCTTGAGATAGCGTTTAACAAAAGGTAGACATTTTGCTAAAAGACGACTCTGAGTAGACAAAAAAAGAGGTGTAATATAATCGAGGATTCTCCCTGAATCACCTTGCAGACTCCCTACCCTTCTTGCTATAATTAGCGTGTCTGATTTCCCCACTCCCATAGATATAGGTAATATTGTCCCCAATTGAGAACAGTTGGAGTGGTGGGCGTGCGTGTATAAGGGGCGAGAAGAGGGCGGAGATGAGCGGTCAGTTGTCTTTTGGAGAGGAAGAGCAGAGCGATGCCCTACGTAGGGTATGGGCTTTGTGCATGACTCTTTTAGAGGCAAAAGTACCTGTTGTTACCTTTCAGTCCTTTATTCGTCCTGTACAGCCCGTCAGCTATTTAGAGAATGTGGTGACTCTCGCCGTTGCTAGCCCTTACGCGAAAGAGTGGCTCACCCGCAACGCCGCAAATCCCATTCGGAGTGCCCTTGAGTTTCATCTGGATACGGTTGGGTTGCAGATTAACTTTGTGATTCATGCGAAAGAGAGTCAGCGCGAAGCCACACGAAAAGCCAATACTGCCCAACAACAGTTACCTCTTGAGGCGGAAGCGGAGACCTCCGATAGTTCGATAGCATACGCCGAAAGACCTGAGCCCGTTCTTATCCCGCCTGCTAAACCCAACGCGTCTAGCCGCGGGGTCGCCCGTAAAGATGGACGACCACGCGAGGACGCACTTCCCATTCCGTCCCTTCCTCTGAATGACAAGTACACCTTCGATTC
>JAPLCR010000686.1 GCA_026392135.1 Armatimonadota bacterium | reverse complement strand
TTTGCATGGCTTCGATAACTGCCCAGACAGCCTCGAAGCCTTGCTCATAGATAGATGGGAACTCTTCACGGGTTAGCATAGTTCTATTCTCGGAGACTTTCTAACCGAATCCTACTCTTTTCATAGGGTGAGTAGTTACCACAAAAATAAGGGTGATGCTACGGGTTCGCGCCCCCATGCTTTTTAGTATGCCGATTTCCCGTGATTTCTGAACGACGGAGACAACTAGCACCGAAGCGATGCCAAAGGCGACAGCGAGCATCATAAAGAAGCGAATCAGCAAGTTCGAGCCTGTCTGCGCCTGTATCGCGCTCAAAAACTCCTTTTGCTGACGCATCCACGACTTCACCTTGAGATTCGTCATAGCTCCCAAATGGTCAGCAATGTCGTTCGCCTTAAATATCTCCTCAGTCTTCAACTCAATGCCGTTTATGTACCCCACAAGGTCAAGCAGACGTTGCGCGTTGGTAAGAGAGACATAGAAAGAGCGTAGGTTAATCTCCTCAATACCCACATCGAAGATACCCGTCACCGTAAAAATAGTCTCGCGCCCTCTACCAGAGCGGGTGCGGAGTTTGTCTTTGAGACGTATCCCCAACTCTTTCGCTAAGCTCACCCCAATCACGCAGTTTGTTCCCGATACGTCGTAGATTCCCTCTCTCATGCTCTTATTTAGGTCGGTAATACGATTGGCGCGTAGAGGCTCTATCCCATGAAAAGTGATAGGCTGAACACTGGTTCCCGCTATCACAAAGCCGGGTCCCGCCACGCTAGGAGAGACCGCAGTAATGCCGGGTTCCCTATCCAGCATACCTACTAGCGATTTCCAATCCGAAATTTTCTCCCCCGCAAACCCCGACTTCTCTGTCCGGGAGAGGTATATCTGATTCTTCTGCGGCGTGACAATTTCGCCTAGCGGCTTGGGAACGCTTTCGCGGGGTTCAAGCGTGATATGCGGCAGAGAGCCTATAATACGCTCAATAAGCCCCGCCTGCACCCCGCCAATGAGCGATGCGATAAAAATGGAGACGGAGATACCTACAGAGACCCCTAATATCGTGAGGACGGTCTGCATTCCGCCAGAACGGAAGTAGCGTAACGCGACCTTTAGCTCAAAAGGCATCACCTCTTCTCCTGCGATGCGAGGTGAGGCTCCACTTTCGCCCCCTCCTTCACAACACGCGGGTTCACAACCACCTTATCCGCATCAGAAAGCCCTTTTAGCACCACGACTTGCCCCACATCTCCACCCGTAATCTGAATGCCTTTCGACTTTATCTCCCCATTTTCTACCACAAAAACCGTCGCGTTAGTGTCTGGATTTAGCACCGAGGCACGGGGAATAGTACGCGCTTTGTCGTACACTCCCGTAATGATGTTCACGTCGATGGTGAGGTGTGGAAGGAGCTTGTCAGGGGTTTCATTCAACTTCAGGCGCACCTCCACCGTACCGCGCTCTATGTTGGCAGAGGGCATTATCTCGTCTATCTTCGCTCTGATTTTGAGGTCGGGGAGAGCGTCAGGGCGAAGCAGAGCCTCCTGCCCTAATGCAATATCTTTCAGGTTTGTCTCATCCACATCGGCACGTACACGGAGATTGCGCGGCTCTACGATGCTGAGAAGCGTCTTGCCCGCGCTCACGGTCTCGCCCGGCTCCACCTGCCTATCCGTCACTACTCCCTCCACAGGCGAAAACAGAACTGTTCGGCTCAGCTGCGCCCTAGTCTGTTCTGCGTCGGCATAAGTGCGTTGGAGGTCGGCTTGAGCATTGAGGTAGGCGGCGCGATTAACAGACTGCTCAGTCTGAGTACTAGAGAGATTGAGACGTAGGTTGGTACGGTTGCGATAGGCTTTTTCGCTATTCGAGAGCATCGTCTCTGCACCCTGAACGGCTGCCTCCGCCTCCCGCAGGACGGCTTCCGCTTGCCGCACATCCTCCGTACGGGGTTCAGAGAGTTGGCTCATATCCTCTCGTGCAGAGTTGACGGCTTCCAGTGCGATTTCGTGGTTGGTTCGGGCAAGGTCACGTGCCTCCTGCGAAATGGCTCCCTGCCGAAAGAGGCTTTCAGCGCGGTTGAGGGCAAGAACCTGAAAGCGAAGCTGCGATTCGGCGCGACGGAGGTTTGCCCCTGCTGAGCGCACCGTCTGCCTCTTTGCGCCTTCGCGTGTTCGCGCCAACGCCTCACGCGACTGAGCGACGCGCTCTTTAGCGGTTTTGACATTCGTCGCCATATTGTCACGCTGGTTTTTGAGGTCGAGGCTATCTGTTAGGGCTTCGTTCGCAAGAGAGACAGAGCGACCAGATCCCTCCATCTGCGCTTTGGCGCGAAGCAGACTCGCCTCTGCCTGCTTTACCTGCGCGGCAGACTTGGCAGTCAACGCTTGCAGTTCGCGATCATCCAGTTCGATAAGGGGTTGCCCTTTTTTGACTCGGTTGCCTTTATCTACCAGTACCCGTTTCACTAAGATACCATTGATTTGCGTAGAGATATTCGCGCTAGAAATTGCCTCCACCTGCCCCGTCACTGCAAGGGTGCGTGTGACGTTCTGAGTGGTAGGTTGAAGAACCTCCACCGTTGGTAGCGTGCTACCTCGCCTAAAAAACAGAAACGCCCCTACTGCTAAAATGACAAACAGTATGCCCCAACGAAATCGCGCCATAAAAAGCCTCCCCACTGTTCCAATTACGCCTCCATCTATAATACCCGCTACGCCCTTGCCTTGTCTTTGATAGAGACCCCCGTAAGAGTTCAGGGTTATGGGAGTAGAAATTAGGCAGGGTGGGGCAAGGAACTCTTTAGTGCCTTTTGCATCATGTTCTGACAGGCAGTGAGTGTCTCTTCTCCTCTGAGTTTCCATGTAGCGAACAGACTGGAGAGTACGGTCATGGTTTGCGAGCCTGCCTCTGAGCGCGTTCCTCCGCTAATTTTCCTAGCGATAAC
>JAPLCR010000038.1 GCA_026392135.1 Armatimonadota bacterium | reverse complement strand
TAGCATTTGCAGTATTAATTGCGGGGCTTATTGGGTGTGGCTCCGGTGGCGGCTCTAACAACGGCGGTGGCGGCGGGGATGCCACTCTACATGGTAAGATACTACTTGTCTCTACCAGTGCACAGCCCGCTCCCTCCACTTTCGTGGAGATAGGCGGCGTGCAAGGGCAGGCAAGCGACAGCGATGGGCAGTTTAACTTGACAGCGATTCCTGCCACAGCAACCGTCCTCACCATTCGGAATGTGAATGGTTCCGGTACGGAGCAGTTGCGGCGTACCCTGACTGTCCAACTCACCTCTGGGCAGACCACCGACCTCGGAGCTATCTACCTGAGCGATCAGGGGTATACGGCTAATATTGGCGGACGTGTTGTGACACAGGTGAACAGCGTCTCTCAAGCGGTGGCGGGTGCAAAAATCACCGTCTCCGGTGTAAAAGCGACGAGCAACGTAAACGGTACTTTCAGTATGACGGGGCTTCCGGTTGGGCTGGGTAGTCTGCCGGGAGCACTTTTGGGAGATGTCCGCGCAGCAGGGTTTATTATTTCTGCGCCTGTCGGAAGCACGCCTCTACCACCCTTTGCCGTCACCGGTAAGGTCACTGTACAGGGAGTTGCTCAGGCTGGTATCACTGTGAACCTTAAAGCAGGAGTTACGAACCTCGGCTCTATTACGTCGGATAGCGGCGGTAACTACTTCTTTTGGGTTGTTCCAGATACGTATACCATAACTGCCTCGAAATCGGGTTTTGCGAGTAAGCAGGTTACGGTAAAACTTAATCGTACGGATACTCCCGTCACTGCATCCTCGATAGACCTGACCCCGTAAAGAGAAAAAAGCCTTTGCCCCCTTTGTCTCCTACTAAGGGGAGTTTCAGAGGGGGCGAGTGCGTTTCAGGGGGATTTAGATCAAGCTCCACTTCAAACGTAAAACCTGTTTATTGAGGTTTGTTTTTACTCACAGGTGTTCTTGGATCAAACCTCCCCACCTTACAGGCAGGTCTTTCTCCCGAATCGGGAGAAAGATGTCCGCAGGACAGTATGAGGGCGCATTGGGGGATGGGCGCGGGGCTTCTGGTTTTCAAATGGAACATTTATTCTGACGCGATTCCCTTATTTGCGCTAAACTTGCTTTGTCTTGAGGTGTAGCAGGAACGCAGCCTACGGTTTTGTCGGACACTACCCGAACTTTCATTGTTGCAATAGTTTTGTTTGTTGCGAAGGAGCGAATGCTGAGACAAATGAGCTTTGTGTGAGAAGAGGGTAGGCAGGAATTTGCGAGGGCAGAGTGCAATTTATAACACAAGACTTGACGGCACAAGGCGAGAACTTTACGCTATGAAATATGGATTACTACTTATGGTTGGGGCAATGATACTGCTAGGCAGAATGGGGGGGCAAGCGGCTCCCCAACGTTTGCCTGTGAAGGCGGAGAAAGTAGACAGTGTTTATTTCGAGGCGCGGGTACGTCCGTTGCTCCAAAAAAACTGTTTGGGCTGTCATGGAGTAGGGAGTATACTCGGTGGGCTTGACCTGCGTTCGCGTGAATCTGCGCTCAAGGGGGGCGGACGGGGGGCGGCACTTGTTCCCAGTCACGCCGCCAAAAGCCTGATGATGAAGTTGGTAGTAGGGGAGCGTGCCCCCGCCATGCCGCCCAATAGTAAGCTTTCATCGGGACAGATTAAGACACTGAGGGCGTGGATAGAGGCTGGTGCACCATGGGAGGGCAAGCTTACGACCGCGAGAGAGCAGATATGGTGGTCGTTTCAAACGCCGACACTTCCCAAAATACCGAACCCAACCGCCGCCGCGTGGATTAAGAACCCAGTGGACGCTTTCGTCCTCGCGAAACTACGTGCATCCAAGCTTTCACCCTCTCCTCCCGCCCCCCGCCGTACGCTCATCCGTCGAGTTTACCTAGACCTAATTGGGCTTCCGCCAACACCTAAAGAGGTAGAGGATTTTGTTGCAGATAAGTCGCTCAACGCTTACGAGAAAGTAGTGGAATCACTACTCGGCTCACCACGTTATGGAGAGCGCTGGGGGCGGCACTGGCTAGATCTCGCCCGGTATGCCGACAGCGGAGGCTTCGAAGGCGACAGAGACCGACAACTCGCGTGGCGATATCGCGACTATGTGATACAGGCGTTCAATAGAGATAAGCCCTATAATCAGTTTATTCGAGAGCAGATTGCGGGCGATGAACTGCGCCCAAGCGACCCCGAAGCACTCATCGCGACGGGCTTTCTTGCGTGTGGGACTCAAGATATTGTAGAGATGAATGTAAGGACACGTGCGAACGAACTAGATGACCTTGTTGCAACGACAGGCTCTGCCATACTCGGTTTGACTATAGGGTGTGCCCGTTGCCACGACCATAAGTACGACCCCGTGAAGATGACTGACTACTACCGCCTCAGTGCGATTTTCGCCCCTACTGAACGACGAGAAGTGGATATTCCTACCCCTGTGGAGCGCAAGCTCTATGACGAGCGTAGCGCAGAGATAGAGAAGGTCGTCGCGCCTCTGCGCCCTAAGGTGGAAGCCCTGCAAAAACGAGGCAAAGAGTTGGCCATAAAGGCGAAAATACCCGCACCTAACGATGAACAGATACTCACTGCATTACCGGAGGCAGAGCGGAAGCAGCTGAAGGAGGCTCTGGATGCAATTCATACCACAGAGGCGCGTCGTACTGCTCTACCCCGTGCCGCTATAATTACGGACGGCGGGAGAAGCTTCCCCTCTTGCTATCTACTCTTACGAGGAGATGCCTACCATAAGGGGGCGGAGGTTCAGCCCGGTTTTATAGGCTCCCTGCCAAACGGACAGCATAGCATAGCTCCCGCGCCAATGGACGCACCAACAACGAGGCGACGCACGGCTTTGGCGGACTGGATCGTAGCTCCAGAGAACCCGTTGACAGCACGGGTCTGGGTGAATAGGGTATGGCGGTGGCACTTTGGAAGGGGAATCGTCAACTCTCCAAGTAACTTAGGGCTGAACGGCGAAACGCCCTCTCACCCTGAACTCCTAGACTGGCTTACACTGAAATTCCAGGCTTCAGGTTGGCAGCTAAAGCCCATTCATCGGCTTATCCTTCTCTCGTCAACCTATCAGCAGTCCTCCGATATCCGACCCTCTGCACTGAAAGCCGATCCGCAAAACCGGCTCTATTGGCGTATGCCTCTGCGTAGGTTAGAAGCAGAGGCAATTCGGGATAGTATTCTGTCGGTAGCTGGAACGCTCAACCTAGAGATGGGGGGGGCACCCGTGTACCCGCCGATAGACCCGTCCCTGCGTGCTGATACCTTTCAGGGACCCAACTGGTTTGATGGCAAGGACGACGCTTCTACATGGCGCAGGAGCGTGTATGTAAAAGTGAAGCGCTCTCTACTATTACCCCAATTAGAGGTGTTCGACTGCCCGGAGATCACCTATACTGTAGCACAAAGAAACACGACTACCACCCCTCTTCAAGCTCTACTCTTGCTGAACGACCCGCTCATTTTGCATCAGTCGCAACTCTTCGCAGAACGGCTCAAGCGTGAACGCCCCAATAGTTTATCGGCACAAGTGGAATGGGCGTACTGCCTTGCACTGGGGAGACCTCCAACCTTGCGAGAACGCGCCCTCATTGTCAGCTTCCTACATCGCCGGGGCGAGACGGGCTTGACCGACTTCTGTCAGGCACTCTTTAACCTGAACGAGTTCGTGTATTCACCATAATACGAACAACGCTCAATGAGTACGTGTATCCTTCAGAGCAGTCACTTTCTGGAACAAGCACTCTCTCATAGGAGTGAGTGCTTTCTTGGAATGTGGATTTTGCAAACTTACTTCCCACTGCAAGCACTAACTTTCCTAACTTTACAGATTTAGGAAATTACCTCAACAATAAGCCTCGTGAAAGCACCTATTAATGACTCACCTTACGCAGGGCTATCTCATTCTAACCTCGAAACGTGGTTCCTTTGAGATTAGCGTGCGTAACATGAGTTAATGAGACCCGCCAAAGAGTAGAGCTTGTCGTCGCTTCAAACTATGAGGCGTTGCCTATGAGGTAACGTTCTCCGTGCAATAACGGAACCGTAGCCCTCAATTTCCTTGCACATCTGCTTCCTGAAACAGGCTTCCTTGCACCTCCACAACAGGCTCAATAACAGGCAAGCCGAGCGCCGCTTTCAGCCGATTGCAGGTGGCGGGCGAGTAGCCCTCGTAGTCGTTATTGCAAAACACATAAGCACGTTCAAACCGCTCATGCTGGCTTCGTAACACACCTGCCCACCGCTCCACAAACTCGCTCTTATCCGTCTGTGTGTGCTTGTGATGGTTATACGCCCCATGTTTGCCAATAAGCCGCATATAGATAAAATCGGTTGTCACCTCAAAGCGGCGCGGCATATTCACAATGTCGGCGGAAGCCAGAGCGATATTGTGTTCGCTTAACAGCGCGGAGACATCCTCTCCAATCAACGAACGATGCCGAAACTCCATCGCGAACCGCTCTCCGCCCATTCCCAACTCTTCCAGTTTTGGCAGTAACGCCTCCAGTTGCGGTAAATCGGCGCGGGTGAATGTCGGCGGAAACTGAAACAGTATCGCACCACGCTTCTCCTTGAGGTTCTCCATAACGCGCAAAAACTCGGCAAGAGGCGCGTCAACCTCTTTTAGCGCCATGTCGTGCGTGATGAGGCGCGGAACTTTCGGGCAGAAGACGAAATCTGGAGGGGTCATTTGATGCCAGCGGACGACCTGTGCCTCTCGCGGAGTCCCGTAGAACGTGCTATCTATCTCCACAGACGAAAAGGTTCGCGAATACGCCGTCAAAGAGTCGCGAAGAGGCGTGTTTGCAGGGTAAAATACACCCATCCAATCGGGATAGTTCCAGCCCATCGTACCAACGTATATCGGGTTAGTAAGTGGCGAAATGGGTGCCTTAGAGGGCTGTTTTGGCTCGCTAGGTAACGTTAAAGGAGTGTTTTTAGACATGGCGGTAGCGAAATGAGCAGAGCGATTGTACTGACTTCAGGCGGCATGGACTCGTGCGTAACGACAGCGATAGCGCACGCGCAGGGGCTAGACCTCTGTCTCCTCCACGTCAACTATGGTCAGCGCACGGAGGCGCGTGAACTGCAAGCCTTTCAAGAGATAGCGAACTACTACGCAGTTCCAAACTCGCAGAGGCTGGTCACGTCTATCGCACACCTTGCGGCGATTGGGGGTAGTAGCCTAACCGATAAGAGTATACCCGTCTCAAACGCCGACCTCGATAATACAGAGATACCCACCTCCTACGTCCCTTTCCGAAACGCGCACCTACTGGCTATCGCGGTGTCTTGGGCGGAGGTGATTGGCGCGGAGCGTATCTACATCGGCGCGGTGTATGAGGATAGTAGCGGCTACCCGGACTGCCGCCCCGAATACTACGAAGCTTTCAACGAGGTTATACGCGTGGGAACTGCGAAGGGCGATATCCGCATTGAAACTCCCATTATTTATCTCACAAAAGCAGCGATAATACGGCAAGGTATCACGCTCAACGCCCCTATTCACCTAACATGGAGCTGTTACCAGAGCGAAGATAGAGCCTGCGGCGTGTGCGATAGTTGCGCGTTGCGATTACGGGGCTTTCAGCAAGCGGGACTCTCAGACCCGATTGACTATGCGACGCGCCCAGAGTATTTGTGAGAGGTTCCCGCAGGAATAACGCTCTTCCTTACAGAACCATATAGTATAGACCATCTAGAAGAGTAACTACTCACCCTATCCCTGTGGAAAAATGGGCTTACCGAGTATAAGTTGTTGTAAAGCAGGCAGGAGCGAGTAGCCCTGCTTCCGCAAGGTCGAAATGTAACTTCGTATCCGGCAGAAGGCAGTCGCCCCCGCGCTAG
>JAPLCR010000239.1 GCA_026392135.1 Armatimonadota bacterium | reverse complement strand
GGGGCGGCAGTATTGACCCCATGTGCCCCGGATGAGGGCATACTCTCCTCTGTATTACGTGCTGATGGGAGCGGGTTAAAGTCGGTATGGCTTCCTACAGGCGGTACGCGCACACCCATCACACCCGACCTACTAGAGAGTGGGCAGAACTGCCTTCAGATGCAGGGTAAAGAGGTGTATCGCTTCGCAGTAGAGATAGTACCAGACATCATTCAAGAGGCTCTAGACAGAGCCTGCCTGAAGCCATCTGACATCAGTCTCCTTGTTATGCATCAGGCAAACATTAAAATTTTGCAGTCCGCCGCAAAACGCTTCGGTATCTCGATGGACAAAGTAGCCGTGAATGGTGACCGCTACGGTAACACTTCTGCCGCCTCCATACCGCTTGCGCTACGCGAATCCGCCGACCAACAGCGGCTGCACAGAGGCGATATTGTGGTGACGGTAGGGTTTGGCGCGGGTTTAACGTGGGGCGCAAATGTCATTCGTTGGAATAGAGACTACTAAGCAATGGGCAAAATCGCTTTTCTGTTTCCCGGTCAGGGTTCGCAAAAGGTAGGCATGGGGCAGGCGTTCTATAACGATACCGCCCTCGCCAAAGAGGTTTTTACACAGGCGAACGCTATTCTTGGCTTCGACCTCGCCACCCTCTGCTTTGAAGGTACCGAAGAGACCCTCAAAGCCACAGAGAACGCGCAGGTCGCGCTCTATACCACAAGCCTTATCGCTTGGAAGCTCTTTCTGGACGCAAGCGGTATTCAGCCGGGAGCGTGTGCAGGACATAGCGTGGGTGAGTATGCCGCACTGACAGCAGCAGGTGCATTGCCTTTTGAGGAGGGCTTGCGTCTTGTGCGAACACGGGGCGAACTTATGCGCGACGCGGCGGCGCGAACGCCCGGAGCCATGTCCGCCTTAATAGGGGTTTCGGCGGAGACGGCGCGAGCGATATGTGAAGAGGCACGCGCTGGAGGGGCGGGGTTGGTAGCGGTCGCTAACTACAATGGCGGTGGGCAGATCGTTATTTCGGGTGAGACGAACGCCGTGGAAAAGGCAGGCGAAATTGCGAAGGAGCAGGGCGCAAAGCGGGTTCTCCCGTTACCTGTATCGGGTCCCTTCCACTCTCCCCTTATGGTCATGGCAGGGGATGCACTGTATCACTCACTGAGCAAAGTTGCCTTTCGCAAGCCCCAAATCCCCATTCTCCAGAATATTTCGGCGCAGTATGCCGAGATGCCCGACGATGTGGTGGGAGGCTTGACCCGGCAGGTGAGCGGTAGCGTGCGGTGGGAAGAGTCCATGCAACGCCTTTTGGCGGATGGTTTCGATACGTTTATCGAATTGGGAAGCGGTGAGGTTCTCTGCGGGCTAATGCGGCGTATAGAGAAAACAGCGCGTACTTTCAGCGTTCAAGACCCTGCCTCGCTTATCTCCGTCTGCGAACAGCTCAAAGTAGAATAGAGGGGGTAGCACGTGAAATTAGAAGGTCAGGTTGCTATTGTCACAGGAGCAGGGCGCGGTATTGGAAGCGCGATAGCGATAGCCCTAGCACAAGAGGGCGCAAAGGTCGTCGTGAACTATAGCCGTAGCATAACCTCAGCCGAAGAGGTCGTAAGCAAGATTATTGAGGCGGGCGGAGAGGCTATTGCCGTACAAGCCGATGTTGCTCAGGCGGCGCAGGTAGAGCAGATGGTGAAGACGACGCTCGAAAAGTTTGGGCGCGTAGATATTCTTATCAACAATGCGGGTATCACTCGCGACAAGCTTCTGATGCGAATGTCGGAGGAAGATTGGGACGCAGTGATGAATACCAACCTCAAAGGCGCGTTTCTTTGTGCCAAAGCGGTGGTTTCTGCGTTTATGCGCCAAAGAAGCGGCGTAATTATTAATGTTGGATCTGTAATTGGGAAGGTAGGAGCGGCAGGTCAGGCGAACTATAGTGCATCGAAAGCGGGACTGATTGGATTGACAAAATCGCTTGCTAAAGAGTTAGGCTCGCGCAGTGTCCGCGTCAACGCCGTCGCACCCGGTTTTATAGAGACTGACATGACTGCCGCATTGAAGCCGGAACAGATGGAAGCCGCAACGAAAATGGTTCCGTTAGGGCGTTTGGGCAAGGTGGAGGACATCGCAAACGTGGTCTCTTTCCTCTGCACTCCCGCCGCATCCTACATTCAAGGAGAGGTCATCTCGATTGATGGCGGACTCTTCATGTAGAATACCGTAAGTAAGCCCCACACAACACACTGAAAGAAGATGAGGATAATTTCCAACATGAGCACATTAGACAGCGTTAAGAAGATTTTAGTAGACAAACTACCCGACGCAAGCGCGGAGAAAATCACTCCTGAAGCCTCCGTCATGGACGACCTAGGAGCCGACTCTCTGGATGTCGTCGAGATTATTATGGCGATTGAGGAAGAGTTTAGCGTGGACATCCCCGACGAAGAGGCAGAAGCACTTATTACTGTCCAAAGCATTGTGGACTACATCGAAAAATCTAAGAAGTAGGCTGTCCGCGCATATGCGCATACAGACTGTCCTTCCACACAACCTTCCCCCTCTCCAACTTTTTGGGAAGGGGGATTCGGTTCTCAGGGGGTTAATTCGCCCCCAAAACATAAGGAATTCAACATGAGCGGAGAGAGAGAAGCCCAATGCCCTGCGCGGCGGGTTGTTATAACAGGAATGGGAGCCGTCACACCTTTAGGGCTGACTGCCGAAGAGACATGGCAAGCCTGCCTTACGGGGCAATCGGGCGTTCGTGAACTGACGCGCTTCGATATGACAGGCTACACCACGCGCATCGCCGCCACAGTAGAGGGCTTCGACCCCGCGGAGTATATGACGGGGAAAGAAGCACGACGTATAGATAGATTTGCACAGTTCGCAGTAGCGGCAGGTAGGCAAGCCCTTGAGAACGCACGCCTAGAGATTACCCCTGAGAATAGCGACCGTATTGGGGTCTGCGTTGGCTCTGGTATCGGTGGGCTAATGACCATTGAAGATCAGCACAAAGTTCTGCTTGAGAAGGGCGCAGGGCGTATTAGCCCGTTCCTTATTCCCGGCATCATCTGTAACATGGGCGCGGGTATGCTCTCTATTACTTTCGGGGCGCGGGGTCCTAATACCTGTATCACCACTGCCTGTACCACAGGAACCAACAGTATTGGCGACGCTTATGAGACGATTAAGCGGGGCGATGCGGACGGAATAATAGCGGGCGGCGCGGAGGCGTGCCTGACTCCTCTTGGTATGGCAGGGTTCTGCGCGGCACGCTCCATGTCTCAGCGCAATGATGAGCCTCAGAGGGCAAGCCGCCCCTTCGATAATGAGCGAGACGGCTTTGTGATGGGTGAGGGCGCGGGTGTGGTGATTCTGGAGGAGCTGGAGTTCGCGAAGGCACGGGGTGCAGACATTCTGGCGGAGATAGTAGGCTACGGGTTATCCGGAGATGCGTATCATATTACGGCTCCCGCTCCTGAAGGGGAGGGCGGGGCGCGTTCTATGACGATGGCACTCAAGAAGGCAGGGCTTGCCCCCGCAGATATTGACTATATCAATGCGCACGGAACCTCTACTGGGCTGAACGACAAGAACGAGACGGCGGGAGTCAAAATGGCTTTTGGTGAACACGCCTACAAAATTCCTATGAGCTCTACAAAATCCATGACAGGACACCTCATTGGGGCGGCAGGCGCAGTAGAGGCTATCTTCTGCGTACAGACCATCCGCGACTCGATGATCGCACCGACTATCAACTATGAGAACCCCGACCCGAACTGCGACCTCGACTATGTGCCGAACACTCCTCGCAAAGCGATAGTAAATACTGCAATGTCGAACTCGTTTGGCTTCGGCGGACACAACGGAACCATAATCATCAAGCGGTATAGCGGGTAGTAGTGATGCTTTCGCTAGCCCTGCTCAATTACCCCCTCATACATACCCAATGAGCCTTGTGAAGGGGTAAGGGTTGGGATGGGGTGGGC
>JAPLCR010000045.1 GCA_026392135.1 Armatimonadota bacterium | reverse complement strand
TCCTGCGGAGTTGAGACGATGCACCAGTAGCGGGGCTTGATCGGGCGGTACGATAAGCACGAACCCAATCCCCATATTCAGTGTACGAAACATCTCCGGCTCAGGTACGTTGCCTAAATCTTGAATAAGTTGGAAGATAGGCGGCACCACCCACGAACGGCGGTCGATAGTTACACTACAGTCAGAGGGCAGTACACGCGGAATATTGTCGTAGAAACCTCCGCCCGTAAGGTGTACCATACCGTGAACATCGAACTCGTTGAGGAGAGGGAGTACGGTTGGCGCGTAGCAACGGTGGACGGAGAGTAGCTCCTCGCCAAGTGTTTGTGTCAGACAAGAGGGCGTATCATGCACGGAGAACGCTCCGCCTTCGGTGTCGAGCAAAACGCGCCGTGCTAGCGAGAACCCATTGGTATGCAGTCCGCTGGACGCTATTCCAACGACACTATCTCCTGCCTGAACGGTGCTGCCGTCAATAATACGTGAACGCTCTACGATGCCGACGATACAGCCGGCTAGGTCGTAGTCGGTCTCGGAGTAGATGCCGGGCATTTCGGCAGTTTCGCCGCCTAGTAGCACACACCCTGCTTCACGGCACGCTTTAGCAATCCCTTTGACAATATCTTCGGCAATGGTAGGCGAGAGTCTCCCCGTCGCGAAGTAGTCGAGAAAGAAGAGGGGGCGTGCCCCTTGAACGAGTATGTCGTTGATACAGTGGTTTACAATGTCTTGTCCAACGGTATCGTGTCTGTTCATCGCTATCGCGACTTTAAGCTTTGTTCCTCCGCCGTCGATACTGGAAACTAGAACGGGATGCTCAAAGGCAGAGATTCCTGCCAGTGAAAACATCCCGCCAAAACTTCCAACATCGGCTAAAACGTTGGGGTTGAAGGTGCTTCTTATGTGGGCTTTCATTCGAGAAACAGCTTCGTTTCCCGCGTCAATGTCCACTCCTGAAGAGAGATAGGTTATTCGTTCGTTCGACATGGTTTAAGCGTCGCTCTCTCCGCAACGCTCTTTCGCGCTAAACGGAGGAGTCCGACTCCCCTTCCAATAGATTGGCTTTGTAGTATACCCCCGATTCGGCGTGACCGTCGAACCGTCCCGTTATCTTTTGGTCGCGGGTCATAGTACCGCCTACTTTGCCATCTTCTGCGACATGAATCCGTCCTACGTTGCCCTGATTATCGCGCACGGAGAGGCTCCCCGATAGGCGCACCTTCCCAAAGACAATAAAATCGCCTACTTCCAACTCCGATTCGAGTTGTGCTGTGTAGTCACCCATTGTGATATCCATGCGCTCTGGGGTAGGGCGTAGGGGGGTGACTCCGTTCAAATGCTCCGCCCCAACTCTACGGGTTCCGCGAACCTCTGCTTTACCGGGTAGACTGAGGGTGTAGGTGAGGATATGCTCGTTTTCTGTGGCTTCGGTGAGTACCATTGCCGTCGCGTTGGTGAAGGGGTGCACTTTTACGCGCTCGTGCCCCATCGGGTCTTCGGTTCGTCCTGCAATTCCGATACCCGAAGAGGCATGGTAAGCCGACTGGACAAAGTAGGCGACACACGCGGCAAGAGCATCTGCTGACCTCTCTGTAGCGTGGCTCTCTGCCTCTATCAGTGAATCGGTTCGTAAAAGCGCGTCGGCTAACTGCTCTGCGCCGTTGATGTGGCGTGCATTGATATACCGCGCCACGAGCATTCCGCCAGCGGCGGCTCCTAATAGTAGGGACATCTGCAAGAATAGAGGCTTTTTGGCAAGTGTGATAGGCATTGTGTCGTCTCTCTCATGTTTGAGTTGGTATCTTCTGTACGAAAAAGAGTGGGTAAAGGCTTCAACATTTGCAACTATTCCGCTTCCCTCCAGTACTGATTCCATCCGCATCCCCGCGCAGGGCGAGGAGTTGGCTCAATATCTAGGTAGAGTATCGTGTCTGCCGATACACCGTACTCTCCTATGAGAACGGTCTCTCCTATTGGCGATACCGCTCGTGAACAGCCGATGCAGTTCCAGTCTTTCCAAGGTCCTGCTGTGAGCTGCCCGACATTGCTAACACTGGCTATCCAGAGTGAGAACTCTTTGCAGACGGGCGCGTAGGTGGTGTCCCAACTGCCCCCGTAAGGCTCTTTTGCGTTGTCGTGGTCAGGGCGCACCGCCCAACTGCTCGGTGAGAGTATCACATCTGCCCCCATATAGCCAAGTGAGCGTGTGATAACGTTGTCTTTTGCGAAAGCATCCGCGCATATCATCAGCCCAAAGGTTCCGTACTCCGTTTCGCACACTCCCAGCCTATCGCCCTGTCCGTAGTAGGGGTGTCCGATGTCCAGTTCGTTCAGTTTACGGTGTAATAGAAGCAGTTCGCCCTTAGGATTGAGAAGGACGGCGGAGTTAAAGGTCTGCTCTCCCGCCTGTTCTACTATACCGGCACAGAGATAGACTCCGCACTCCTGCGCTAGAGAACGCAAAGCCTCAAACGTTTTACCGCCCGGAATGGGTTCGGCGAGGTCAAGGGCAGAGGGGTGAGTCCAGCCTAAATCCATGCACTCCGGCAGAAGCACGACGTTAGCACCGTTCGCTGCCGCCTCACGAACACGTTGTGAAGCGTGGTTGAGGTTGTGAGCTAGATCACCGCCCGATACCGCCATCTGTAGCATTGCCAGTTTGAACATGGTTGCCTCTCTATCCATACGCACCAGACGGTAAAAATCCGAGTAGGCGTTTCAGGCGCGGGCTCGCATCTTTGTACGCCTCTTCGGGCATCTGATAGTTCATAAAGGGGTGGTACTTATGCCCAACCAGACGCCGTGCATAGCTCACCTGTGTAATGTAGCGTGTAACGTCGGTACTGTTGGGCGAGCCTCTGTGCCACACCTGATTATTGAACATGATAAGGCTCCCCGCCTTGCCCAGAGTGGATATGATGCTCTCCTCCCACTGCGTCCCCGTCATATTCGGGGGGCAACGCTGACCTATCAGGTGAGAGCGCGGGATAACCTGCGTCGGTCCGTTCTCCACGGCGGTCACATCGGTTAGGTAGTAGTTCGCAGTGAATAGGAGGACGGGCAGGCGCACATTGGTAGGTGGTTCGCCATGCGTCACAAGGTAGTGGGGCGCGTCGTCTTGATGCCACGTCGATATACCCTGACTGCCCGGGTAGACCTTAAATGAGTTGTTATGTATGACGTGTACGGTGTCTGCAATAAGCCGCTCCGCAAAGGTGACTATCGGCTCTAAATCGAATAGGCTCAGGTTCGCCCTGCTCTTCTCGAACATACGGTGATGGAGGTGTATCGAACCGGAAACGTCTCCCCCTTGCTCCTCCAGAGCGCGGTCAAGGTCAACCTTGAGTTGTTCGCACAGTTTGGGGGGCAGTACGTTCTCTAAAAAGAGATAGCCGTCCCTATGAAACCGCTCCACCCACTCCTCAATAGGAGCCTCTTGCGGGGGAACGTTCGCCCAGTAAAAATCGGCACTCATGCCTACTATCTCCTTCCTAACTCTGTAAAATTGTCGATGGGTTTAATCGCTCTTAGAGCGGCACGCTGTCCAATTTTTGGCGAGGCTTATATCGCACTCGTCACCCACAAGACACTTGACGGGATACTCTCGATAAAGGAACTCGACGCGCCCCAATATCCCGTCGTCTCTCGCTAAAATAGAAACTTCGCACTCCCCCGCTCTGCTTCCTGAGATGCGAACTCTGCCAACCTCGCCCTGCACGGAACTCACCCGTGAGCGTGAAAGCGATTCCGGCTCGAAACGAGGGTTCAGATAGAAGATTTCCACTCCAGACGTGTGTAGTATTTTTGCCTTCGCGACTATCCTCGCATATACCTCTTGATTCCTGTGAAAACTAGAGACTGTTTGTGCTTGCCGCCAGTTTACCCATCGTCTTTCGCAAACGGCTTTTAGAGGCGTAAAGCCTATAAGCGTCAGGAGCAAAGCGACGGTTGTTATGGCGACGGCGAACACATTTTTCACCCTGTTTTTTACTCGGACTGAAGTGTATATCTGCATTTCCGAAACCCTCCTAAGCGTTGCTTCGCTCTAGTCACCGCCGCCATACATCACAGACCAGTGTGCAGAAAGACGCTCCTGTTTCTTCCACAAGTCAGGTTTCTCCTCGTAGTTAAAACTCACGAACCCTCCCTCTCCGCTGTCTTGTGCAATAATCTGCACAGAGGCATCGCCCTTATCGTTAATCCACACATTTACCTTGCCTGTCATGTCCGCTCTATCGCTACCTTGCAAGGGAGCAAGTGAGTTTGCGTCAAGGCTTTTGTTAGCGTAGAACGTCCTTGAAGTTTTATGCGGTAGGCGCAACGCCTTCACTTTCGCGGTGATCGCTTCGTAACAAGGCTGATTTTCGCGGAACAGCGATGGCACGGAGAGTTGAGCGGGGACGCTGTTACTCCAAGCATAGCACAGCCATAAAGCCCCAAAAAGCGATAAGGCACCGCCCATCCTTACTAGCCATATTTCTCTGCGGTTCAACAGATTCATAGTCAGCCCCCTCCTTCCAGTGAAGCGGTTCATCGCTGTTACGGTAGCGTGCAGTAATTCGATATTGGTGCTACGCTACTCCTCGAAAAGTTCTCGTAGCAATCCCGATTGCTTTATAATTGCGGTCAACGTTCCAATAGGTAACTCCCTCCCATGCACTGGAACAATAACCGTGATTCTTGACTCAGGAAGCTCGCTTCGCATTTTAACGTGACTACCCTTCTGGCTTACCCTAACAAACCCGTTGGCGGTCAGAATACTGAGAACCTCGTTAGCGGACAGCGTTCGTAGCTTGCGCCCCATACAGAACCTCTATTTTCGTTGTGAAGACACGCTTTGGCTTTGCAGGAAACCGTTGGCGTATCTCTTCGGCGGAAGCGTCCTCAAGCCATAGCTCCGCCGCCTCCATAACGTTCTTAACCGCCTCTTCAATCGTGTCGCCATGACTCGCGATGCCCAGAGGATAACAGTGGGCGACAAACAGAGTGGTATTATCGCTCAGCTCCTCCTCTTCAATCTCTACATTCAAACTTATCGTTTGCATAATCTCGCTCCGCAGACTTGTCGTTACAACCTACTTCGACTCCGTTGAGTTACGCGCCCGCGATTTTCCGCCCCTAGAGGCACTATTACGAGCGCGTATACGCACAGAGACGACTCAACCACCAGCCAATAACACGCCCTCCTCGCTAATGCGGCGGCAAAGGCTTCCACTCCGCAAATTCGCGCAAGAAGGCGACCACCTCGCGGGAGGCGACTTCAAACAGCAGTTCGCCCTTCTCCGGCGTGGAGATTTCGGGATGACCAAACGCCCCCGTCACGCTCAACTGCTCGAAGGTTCGCGCTACATCTACGCGGCTAGGGCGATTGAAGTCGGGAACCCAGAACGCCGAGTCGAAGGGAATGTTCGTCCCCTGCGCCAACTCCATCTTCACCAGTTCCGGACGGAGGCGCAGTATCTGACTCGTCTCCATCCCGCAGGCGTGCGTCACTGATTTCGACTCAAAGCCCTCAAGGTCGGCTAACTGGTCTCCCGCTATCGTCCACCAACTGCTGAACGCTAGAAACAGGTCGTCCTTCTCTTTATGGCGTAGTTGTACATCGTAGAGTGCCATGCGCCCCGGAGTGATGTTTCCTCCGTGCGCGTTCAGCAGGAATATCTTGCGGAAGCCCGCCCCCACAAGGCTCTCCAGCATACAGACCAACACCTGTACGTACACCGCGTTCGAGATGCTCACCGTACCCGGCATAGCGCGATGATGGTCGGATGCGCCCACCCACAGCGTTGGCAGAAAGAGCACCTCGTCGCCTAGCTCCTCCTCCGCTCTACGCGCTACCTCCGTTCCAATCATCGTATCGGTAAGCATGGGCATATGATGTCCGTGCTGTTCCAGCGAACCTAGCGGCACGACGACCACTTTATCGGTTAGGGCGGGGATCTCCGTCCATATTCGTTCTCCCAGTTTCATCTGTTACGTTCTCCTATTTCTGTGGTTGATAGGCAAGTTTCGAGAGTTCTCGATAGCCGATAAGTTTCACGCCCTGCGCTTCAATAAATTCGCGAGTTTTCGGGTCGGTCATTATCTGATACTCGAAATAGCGTCGTTGCCAGCTATGCGAAATGTGCTGTATCTCGTCGTCATTAAGCGCAAGGTGTACGATAATCTCGGTGACTCCCGGCTTGAGGTTGCGGATAATACGATAGATGTCATCACGTCGCTCTTCCAGCGTCTTGCCCTCAATATCCTCATGAAGCATATCCAGCAAGACATACCCTTGCGCTCGTAGCCCCTCGCTAATTTTCGCCGCGTCGTAACCCAGCTGCTTACCCATTTCGATACGGGCAGGGGTAGGCTCAAGCATCATGGGCAGTATACCGAACTCCTTCGCCACTTTCGCATAGGAGCCTATGAACTTCCCCGTGAAAAGCGTTCCCATGTGCGAGTCTACGTGGGTGGGAACAATTCCGAACTGTTTTGCCCGTTTTATCTGTGCCCTAATCTCCATCTCTACCTCTTTTGTGGAGGCTTTCGCGACAGTCTCTTCTACAGTAGAGTGGATGAATCCTTCGCTGTCTAGTAGACCGGGTACCTCCGAAATTGAGGCGACAGGTCTCCAACGATACTTCTCCCACTCGCTTGTGAGGGTGAGGTGTAGACCAAAGTCGGCTTTGGGGTGTTTTACACAGTACTCTGCAATCTCCGGCATCCAGGGGCAGGGAACCATAATGCTTGCACTAGAGACCACCCCCCTCTCCATAGCCTGAATAGTAGCCATGTTTACAGAGTGGCACATTCCCACGTCATCGGCGTGTATAATGAGCAGTCTGTCTGTGGCTCTGTAGCCTAGCCGCTCCACAAGCGTCTTCTCTGCCTTGATTTCCGTAGTACCAGAGAGAAGCACCGCACACGAAAGCAATGCGCTTAATATAGCGAACACGTTGTGTTTCTCCTTTTTCTGTAGCAAACCGTTGAATATGGGCTTTGCCTCTATCAAAACGACTTTTCAGACGCTGTCACAAAAGCGATAAAATCGGGTATCTTCTACCATTGAAAGCGTGAGATGATAAAACTGTGTTGGACGCAGGGGGGTGCTTTTCCTTCCCGGTTCTGTTGAGATTCGTTTTTAGGAGATGCAAAGAGGTGTCCTCAGACAAAATGCGGGTCGTACTGGTCATGTTTTTCGCCGTGCTGTCTGTCTCTATCGGTGAGGCACTTCTAGCAAAAGGTATGAAGCTTACGAATCAGGTTACGGGAGGTTGGCAAGACCAAATTCGCGGTATGATGACCCCACAGGTTATTGGTGGCACTGCCTTGATGGCGACCTACTTTGGACTCTATATGGTCGCGTTGCGGTGGGCAGACCTTAGTTTTGTACTGCCATTGACCGCGCTCACGTATCTACTGGGTGCGATACTCGCGAAGTACTATCTTGGTGAGAATGTGACCAGTGTACGTTGGGCTGGTGCGCTAATCATTACGCTTGGCGTGATTGTTGTCGGGTTTGGAGAAGGGCAAAGCCTGCCTAAGCCATGACTGCTCAACTCCTACTGCTGATAAGTTTTAGCCTTGTCGCCTATGTCGTCTACGCGCTCATAGCCCTCGTTGCTGCATGGTGCTGGTCTCGCGCAAAACACCCTGTGGTCCCTGAATGGACTCCCGCCGTCACGGTGCTGAAGCCCTTACGTGGGCTAGATGCTGAGGCGTATCACAATTTCGTTAGTTTCTGCCATCAAGACTACCCCCCCGAATGCTATCAGATAATTTTTGGTACTCTAAGTGTAGATGACCCCGCGCTCGAAGCCGCCCGCCGCCTGCAACGTGAATTTCCTCTGTTGGATATTCAGGTTGTTTCGGGAGAGGGAGTGCTGGAGGGGTTTAACCGGAAAGTATGCAATATGGCGCAGATGCTCCCTTACGCAAAGCACAGCACCCTTGTTCTTTGCGATAGCGATATGCGCGTGACCCCTGACTACCTGCGTCGTGTTGTCGCGCCGTTACGAGCAGGTGCAAGCCTTGTCACCTGCCCCTATCGTGGAGAGAAGCCGCAGAGTATCGCTTCGATTTGGGAAGCCCTTGGAATCGGTGCAGACTTTATTCCGAGTGCAGTAACCAGCCGCCTTGTAGAGGGAGTAGGGTTTGCATTTGGTTTGACAAAGGAGACTCTTTCCGAACTTGGGGGCTTTGAGGTTATGAAAGACCATCTCGCCGACGATTTCTTTCTGGGGAGCGAAGTGCAAAAACTAGGAAAGAAGACAGTCCTTTCCGACTATGTGATACAGAGCGTCTTGGGGAGTGTGCCTTTTTCGGATATGTGGGCACGTCGATTGCGTTGGTCAAGAACCTTGCGCTACTGCCGTCCCGGTGGTTACTTAGGCTCCTTCGTTACGCATGGTTTCGCTCTCGCCACGCTCTATCTTGCACTTACAGGGTTCTCAGTACTGGGCTGGAGGGTGTTTAGTGCGGTTCTGATATTCCGACTACTTGCCGTGAGCCTGACTACCTGCCTTTGGACGAACGACCCCAATCCACTTCGCTACCTACTCCTACTGCCGCTCAGTGATCTGTTGAGTTTTGCTATCTTTGCGCTTAGTTTCATGGGAAACGGCGTGGAGTGGCGCGGGGAACGGTTTAGAGTGCAACGGGGAGGAAAGTTAATCGCCACTGTGCCTAGGGATCACCTGACGAAGTAGCTTTTGTTTTTAATCAGTCTGTTGTGATGAAAGTGCGACCTACTCCCCTCCTTCCTGAAACGGGTATAATCTTACCTGTAGTGCCACCACGAAACGAGACAAGCCTGTGTCCGAACCGCTTCCCCAAAAGGTTGAACTTCTCCTACGCAACGGAGTGATACTGGACGGAACGGGGCTACCCCCCTACCGGGGCGACATAGGCATCACCGCTGATCGCATTACCGCACTAGGCGACCTTTCAGGGGTGGCGGGAGGCGTAGAGCGAGACATTAGCGGGCTTCACGTCGCGCCCGGCTTCATAGATATTCACACCCACTCCGACATCTCCATCACTTACGACCCCCTGCAATCTAGCGCGTTGGCGATGGGTGTCACCACGCAGGTAACGGGAAACTGCGGGCTTTCGATGGGGCTTGTGCAGAACTCCAGTGTGTTCGACATGGAGCGCAGGTGGCTTGCTCTACACGGCGCAAGGGTGCGCTGGTCTAGTTTTGAGGAGCATTTCAAGCAGATACAGGACACCGGAATCGCTACCAACTACCTCACGCTGGTAGGGCATGGCTCTGTCCGAAAGCGCGTCATGGGGCTTTCTGCGAATGCGCCGACAGCGGACGAACTGGTGCGGATGCAGGCGGAGGTCGCGACGGGGATGGAGGCGGGAGCGTGGGGGCTTTCGTCTGGTTTGGAGTATCCTCCGGCATCGTTCGCAAATGGAGAGGAGCTAGTCGCGCTCTGCACGACGGTGGGGCGGTACGGCGGACTCTACGCCACCCACCTGCGAAACGAGGGCGATACCCTCATTGAAGCCGTGCAGGAGGCACTGAACATCTCGGAGCGGGCGGGTATCCCCCTGCAACTTTCGCACCACAAGGCGGAAGGACGGGAGAACTGGGGGAAAGTGAGCCAAACATTGGCGATGGTGGATGCGGCGCGGGCGCGGGGCTTGGATGTTCAACTCGACCAGTACCCCTATACCGCCTTTATGACCGCGCTTGCAGTGCAGACGATTCCCGCGTGGGCGAATGCAGGTTCCATTGAGGATGTTGCGAAACGCCTTCAAGACCCGGAGACCCGCGCTAGAGTCCTTGCCGAAATTCGCGCTAAGAATCCCTCATGGGACTCACTGGAACCGGGGACGCACTGGCACACCGTTCAGATTGGTATATGTAGAGGGAAGCCCGAATATCAGGGCAAAACCGTTGCGGCTCTCGCCATGTCCGCAGGAAGAAGCCCTCTCGAATTTGTGATAGACTTACTTTCCGAATCACACGATTTTATTGCGGCGGTCAGCTTCGCTATTGGGGAAGAGGACATTGTGCGCGTCCTCCAACACCCCTTCACCGCCATTGGCTCGGATGGAGTAGGAACGAATACGAACACGGTAACACGTCATGAGAAGATACACCCCCGTACCTATGGAACATTCCCTCGCGTTTTCGCAAAGTATGTACGGGAACTCGGCGTACTGAGAGAGGAGCAAGCGGTCTACAAGATGACGCTACTCCCTGCAACGCGGCTAGGATTACAGGGTAGGGGACGGCTCGCCATCGGCGCATTCGCCGATATTGTTGTCTACAACCCCGATACGATTGGAGATGTCGCTACCTTCGACGAACCGCACCGATACTCGACGGGAGTGAGCCTTACGCTAGTGAATGGGCGTATCGCGTGGGAGGCGGGCGAGGCGACACAGAACAGAAGTGGAAGCATTTTGCGCCATCGCGCATAGACTATATTTAGAAAAGGGTGAAAAAGGCATGATTGAACGATACTCGACACCAGAGATGATACGACTGTGGAGTCCTGAAAACAAGACCCAACGTTGGTTGGATGCGGAGATTGCCGTCTGTGCAGGGCTAGAGCATTTTGGTCAGATACCGGAAGGCACAACGGAGAAAATTAGAGCGGGTGCTAAATTCGACCTAGCGCGTATGGCGGAACTCGAAAAAGAGACGCGCCACGATGTGATGGCGTTTGTGAAAAACGTCGCTGAGAACTTGGGTGAAGAGGGGCGATACGTCCACTACGGTGTAACCTCCTACGACATTGTAGATACCGCCCTCGCTCTCCTGCTGAAGGAGTCTGCGACACAGGTTATTGAGCGTGCGAAAGCCCTCCGTGAAGTGATTCGCGCCCGTGCTAGCGAACACAAAGATACGATAATGATAGGGCGCACGCACGGGATACACGCGGAGCCTATCACCTTCGGCTTCAAACTCGCGACATGGCTCGATGAGATGAACAACAACATCACGCGCCTTGAAACTGCGCGAACCTCCGTCGCGGTCGGGAAAATATCCGGCGCGGTTGGCACACACGCAAACATCAGCCCAGAGGTTGAGGCGTATGTGTTGGCAGGGCTTGGCTTGGGAGTAGCACCTATCTCCACGCAGATTATAGCGCGTGACCGCCACGCCGAGCTGATGTCCGCGCTCACTATAACCGCCTGCTCCCTCGAACGCTTCGCCACTGAAATCCGCAATCTCGCCCGAACGGAAATTCGAGAGGTTCAGGAGTACTTCGCGCAGGGGCAGAAAGGCTCCTCCGCCATGCCCCACAAGCGGAACCCATGGAACTGCGAAACAGTCTCCGGGTTGGCGCGTGTTGTGCGTGGCAACCTTGGCGCGATGCTGGAATCTATGGCGACATGGCACGAGCGCGACCTGACCAATAGTAGCGTAGAGCGTATTATCTTGCCGGACACAACGACACTACTAGACTGGATGCTCTGGAAGTTTGCGAATATCCTCGAAACGCTCATCGTCTATCCTGAAAACATGAAGCGCAACCTCAAACTGATGGGCGACCTTGTCTGTTCCGAACAGATAATGCTCTCGCTTATCGCGACGGGCATGAGCCGAGAAGAGGCTTACGGCGTGGCGCAGAGAAATGCGGCGAAGTCGTGGGCAGGAGAGGACTTCCGAACCTCTGTCGAAACCGACCCCGATGTGGTGGCGCGGCTCTCTAAACAGGATGTGGAACACTGCTTCGATATTCACTACCACCTCAAGCACTTGAAGCACACGTTTGAAGTTCTGGATATTTAAGTGGTGCTGACGAGGAGTAAAGACAATGAGTCAAGCGGAGATATTAGTTCCCAAGATGACCCTCGATGAGTTTCTGGCATGGGAGGAGACTCAAACGGAGCGGTACGAGTATCTGGACGGCGTGATACGGGCGATGTCGGGCGGAAGCCTCGACCATAACCGAATTGTCGCGAATCTGACAAAAATCACAGGAAATCTACTAGAAAAAACACCTTGCGAGAGCCTGACCAGTACGCAGAGAGTGCAGTCCGAAAGTGTCCGCTCCTACTTCTACCCGGATGTCCTAATCGTCTGCGAAGAGCCGAAATTAGGCAAGGGGGACTCTATACTCAATCCGCTCGTGATATTTGAAGTTCTCTCGCCCTCCACTGAAAAGTACGACCGCTACGAGAAGTTTCGGTGCTATCAGACGATAAAAACGCTACAGGAGTACTTCCTTATCCGTCAAGATGCCGCCATTGTGGAGGCGTACCGCCGCATGAAGAGCAAGACCTGGACGACAACTGCCTACAACGTCTATGTCGGACTGGACACGCTACTAACGGTGGAGAGCGCGGGCATCTCGTTCCCGCTACGCGCTATCTACGACAGGGTGACGCTGGAAGAGGCGGAAGCGTCCTCTTGAGTAGCTAGTCTTAAAATGCTTCTGCCGCGAATGAGAGCGGCTTGCTAACACGACGCAAGGAAGAAAGCATGAACCTGCACGACGCATTGGAGCTCTATTTCGGTCATACTAAGTTCCGCCCCTATCAAGAAGAGATTATCGCGCAGGTTATGGAGGGGCGAGACACGCTCGGCGTACTCCCGACAGGCGCGGGAAAGTCGCTCACCTATCAACTGCCCTCACTCCTGCTACCACGCCCCACTCTCGTTATCTCGCCGCTTATTGCCCTCATGCAAGACCAGCTCGACGGACTCCCGCCGGCAGTCTATCCGTATGCGACCCTCATCAATAGTAGCGTGGAGTCAGAGGAGTTGAAGCGAAGATTAAACGGAATCGAAAATGGGAAGCTCAAACTGATTTACGCCGCTCCCGAACGTCTGCGTCAGCAGGGCTTTCTCCGCCTGTTGCAACGTGTAGGGCTGTCGTTGGTAGTTGTAGATGAGGCGCACTGCGTTAGCGCTTGGGGGCACGACTTTCGCCCCGACTACCTATTCATTCGCAAGGCACTCGAAACCCTTCAAGAGAGCGGAGACACTCCTACTCTACTCGCTCTGACCGCCACCGCCACCCAAGAGATGCAAGCCGAAATAGCAGTGCAACTTGGGCGCGATTTGAAGCCAATCAACGCGCCGATATTTCGCTCCAATCTTAAACTAGAGGTTTTTCGTTGCGCCAACGCCGAGCGGAAGATGCGCCGCCTTTCCGAAATATGCAAGGAGACCTCCGGCTCCGCCATAGTCTACGCAAACTCCCGCAACCGATGCGAAGAGTTAGCCGAGTTTCTAAATAGACTGAAATTTCCCGCCGCGTACTACCATGCCGGAATGGAGAGGGAGGAGCGCAAGGCGACTCAGGAGCGTTTCATGCTGGGGCGCGTCCGTATTATGGTCGCGACAGTCGCCTTTGGGATGGGCGTAGACAAGGCGAATGTGCGTCTCGTCGTCCACTTCACTCTACCAGAGTCGCTAGAATCGTACACACAGGAAGCGGGTAGAGCCGGGCGAGATGGTAAACCCTCTCGCTGTGCGCTACTTGCCGCACCAAGTGATAAGACGAACCTGAGCCGCTGGTTACATCAGGGGGATGTTACTCTCGCAATGGCGCGAGACACCTATCGGGCGTTGAAAGCGCGTTTAGGGCGAGGAACCGGGCTGATTAATGTAGAGGAGATTCTGCCGGAGGCATTTGGGGCAGATGCACTGGAGCCGGGAGCGGACACCCGCCTGCGAGTGGCTATCAGCCTATTGGAGCAGACTGGCTTCCTAATACGCCACCCTGATATGAGCCGCGACCTGCGAATCGAAATGCTTCCCGCGCCCCCGAACGCCCGCGCCGACCTCGAAAAGACGCTTGCGCTACGCCGCAAACACGCGGAAGAGCGGTTAGAGGAGATGCTCGGCTACGTGGAGAGCAAGGAGTGCCGCCATGTCATCATAGCGCGTCACTTCGGGCAAAAACAAGGCACGTGTGAAAGTGCCTGCGACAGATGCTTGGGCTTGGCGACAGACGGCAAACTTGAAAAAACGGCAGTGCCTACCTTCGCGCAAATTCCCGACGTAGGACGCATCCTGATGGAGTGCATGGATTCCCTGCCCTTCGCAGTCGGGCGCACAGGGCTGGCAAAAATCGTTACCGGTGCGCCAGACGCTTCCGCCGGGCAAGGCAGTTGTAAGCATCACGGCGCGTTGGCAGGTTTTACACGCAAGGCGGTTATCGCTTTTCTGGATACACTCGTCGAGCGAAAATACCTTATCGCCTATACTACAGAAGACTATCCTAAGATTCGCATTACGGCAACAGGAGTCGCCGCCCTGCAAAGCGAAGAGACTATTCTCGCCAATCCCAATCACCGCCCCGCGCCCCCCTCCTCTCGCAGCTCAGAAAGAATCGCGCCGCCTACTATCCGTTCTTCGGAAAAAACCTCTACTCCGATGACTTCCGAGACACCATTTACGCCCGATGAAGACGACCGATTCGAGCAACTGCGTGCATGGAGGCGGATAGAGGCGGAGCGGGCGCACACTCCGCCCTACGTCATCTTTCACGATTCGACCCTGCGCTCCATCGCCCGTGCCAATCCCTCCAGCCTTAACGCGCTCGTCGCCGTTTCCGGCGTTGGACAAGCCAAACAGGAGCGCTATGGAGCCGCTATTCTGGAGCTGCTCCACCCGCCCGACGCATAATTGGGTACAATAACCCCAACAGAAGAGATCATCAAACAAAGGAGAAAGCATGAACGAAACACTGCAAGGGTGGCTCGGTAATCAAATCGAGACACTCAAAGAGCAAAACCTCTACAAACCGTTGGTCGTGATGGATAGCCCATCCGAAGCCCGCATCACCGTCAACGGTAAGGCAAACGTTATCAACCTCGCCAGCAATAACTATCTCGGGCTCGCCAACCACCTTAAGCTCAAGGCGGCGGCGATTGCCGCGGTAGAGAAATACGGCGCGGGCGCGGGCGCAGTTCGCCCTATAATCGGCAATATGAGCCTGCATATTGAGCTAGAGCGACGGCTTGCAGAGTTCAAGCACGTCGAGGCGACCCTCGTCTTTCAGAGCGGCTTCACCGCGAACGCCGGAGTGATTCCGACGATAACCGATGCGGAAGACGCAATCATCACCGACGAACTGAACCACGCCAGTATTATAGACGGCGTTCGCCTCTCAAAAGCCGCCCGCAAAATCTACAAGCACAACGACCTGAACGCCCTCGAAGACGCGCTCAAGCAGACGCAAGGTGCAAAAAAGCGGCTTGTTATCACAGATGGGGTCTTTTCGATGGATGGCGATATTGCGCCGTTGCAGGGCATTGTCGCTCTCGCGGAGCAGTACGATAGCGCGGTAATGGTGGACGACGCGCACGGTTCGGGAGTGCTTGGCGGGGGGCGCGGAACCGCTTACCATTTCGGCGTGCATCAGAAGATAGACATCCAGCTCGGAACGCTCTCGAAGGCGGTGGGTGTTATGGGCGGCTACATCGCGGGTAGCGCGAAACTCGTAGACTGGCTCACCCAACGGGCGCGTCCGTTCCTGTTCAGCACCGCGCCCCCTCCTGCAACGACTGCGGCGATAATTGCGGCGATTGAACTGATGGACACCGATCCCTCCTTTACCGAAAGGCTTTGGGAGAACACGCGCTACTGGAAAGCGGAGCTAGGCAAGTTAGGCTTTGATACAGGCATATCAGAAACGCCCATAACCCCCGTCATGGTGGGCGATGAAGGCAACGCCCTTGCCCTACAACGCGCTCTGTTTGAGGAGGGTGTACTTGCACTCGCCATTGTCTTCCCGACGGTGCAGCGAGGCAAAGCGCGTATTCGCACCATGCCAAGCGCGATGCACTCCCGTCAAGATCTCGATGATGCCTTGACTGCGTTTGAACGCGCTGGAAAGCGGCTGGGTATCATTTAACAACCTGTATAGCCGTTAGCCAAAAGATGGGGCACAGGGAACACTCCCTGTGCCCCATCTTTTTATGGATAGTGTTAGGGACTCTCAATGATTAAATCGTCCCACTGAATGTGGAATACCCTGCTATCACACGCAGGAGTATCATGATGGAACTCACCGAGGGTCTCAAATC
>JAPLCR010000428.1 GCA_026392135.1 Armatimonadota bacterium | reverse complement strand
TGAGCCGCTCATAGATAGCCCGCGCTTCTGCATAACGTTTTAGCCGTGTGTAGCCGGTTGCAAGATGTGACTGTGCCGTAGGAATTTTGGGGTCGAGGGCAATCGCGTTGCGGTAGGCGGAAGCCGCCTTCTCGTCCTGCTGTAAAAGTTCATAGGCGGATGCAAGCGCAAGAAATAGACGGCTCTCTTTGGGGTATTTGGGCAGGAGCGCGTTGTACTCTTCAATCTCTTTGGCGAAGAGTTGGCGTTTCCTGTAGAGTGTTCCTACTTGTAGGAGCAGGGAGAGTGGGTCTTTGGAGTGCAGGGCGGCGCGGCGATAGGCACTTCGCGCGCCTTCCACATTGTTAATGGAATCACACAGTTTCGCCGCCTCTTGAAGTGCGGAGACCTCATTGGGCGGATAGAGTGAGAGGTCGTCGTATTCTCGAATGGCTTCTACTGTCTTCCCTGCCGTAGCATAGAGAGTCGCCAAATCCCGCATGACATCCGTGTTTGGAGGAACGAAGCTGGTTTTGGCGTGGGCGAGGTCTATCGCTTTGGCTTTCACAAGATAGCCTATCCCCTCTTCGTACTGCCGCTGTTGCCTACAGATATTCGCCAAGCCTCGTAGAGCCTCTACTTTCCGCATTTCGCCGATGGCGCGTCCGTTTGGGGAGAGAGTGCCTTCCGCTTCAATGCTCAAAACTGCCTGATATACCCTTTTGCCGTCGTCTAACTGCTGTTGGTTGATAAGCAGGCGGGCTTTTTGTAGGAGCGCATGGGTATCTTTGGGGCTTTTAAGCAGATACTCTTCCCACTCCTTGATAGCCTCTTTTTGCTTACCTGAAAGTTCGTAAGCGTCTGCGGATTCAGAGTAGGAGGCTTTCTCAAAAGGTTTTCTAGCACGGTATTTTTTCCAAAGTGCAACGACTTCGTCTATACGCCGCTCTGCCTTGTATATTCGTGCCATTACGGAGTAGTGCTGAACGTTGTCCGGCTCTCTATCTATCCTTTTTTGTACCAGTTTTTGTGCCTCTTCAAAGTGGTTGTCACGTTCGTAGACAAACAGCATGGCATCTTGAACGAGAGGACTGTTGGGGGTGAGGGCATTCGCTTTTTGCAGGGCTTCTTCTGCTCGCTTAAACACCTCTTGCCGCTTGAGGTAGGTAGGCTCGTTCATCGCGAGTTGTGCTTCGCAGAGAGCCAGCCCAACGACGGGACGCACATCTTTGGGAAGGAGTTTTATCGCCTCTTGGTACTGAATTTTCGAAGCGGTGAAGTTCTGAATTCCGTAGTAGATCTGCCCTGCGTTTAGCCTTGCGGCGGCGTTTTGCGGCTCCAACTCAAGTACTTTGAGGTAGCCTTTGAGCGCGGGTGTGAAATCTCCGAGCTGCTGGAGAAGCAAGGCTCTCTCAAACTGTAGGCGGGCATTCTGCGGCTCTATGCCGATAGCGCCATCTAGTGCCTTTACCGCTTTGGCAAAATTGCGGCTTTCGCGGTGGAAGTTGGCGAGAAACATATAGGGCTGAATCATTTTGGGCGCGATTTTGCGGGCAGTCTCAGCCGAAGCCAGCGCGAGTGGTATCTTCTTTTGACGTGCGTAGACAATTGCTAGGTTGATATGCGTTTGCGGATTGGTGGGCATGAGCTTGGCAGAGAGGAGGAACTCTTGCTCTGCTTTGGGCAAGTCGCTCTTCTGCAAACTATAGAGACCCAGCGTAAAGTGCGCCGCCGCCGATACAGTAGGGCTGGGCTTCGCCTTGAGTACCTGCTCTGCCTCTGCTTTCCCCTCCTCCAAATGCCCAAGCGATAGATCGAGGTTCGCCAAATCTGCGAGTACGCTGATACTGGTAGGGGCTATTTTGAGGATTTCGCGAAGTGCATCTGCCTGCTCTTTAAGGTTGCCTTGCACCTCATAGAGAAGTGCTATATTTGAGTAGGCAGGCAGAAGCGCATTTGGGGAGACCTTCGCGATCTTGCCGAGACGTATATACTCGTAGTAAGCCGAAATCGCCTGCGGAATTTTGCGTTCACGCTGAAAAGCAGTGGCTTTATCGAACTGTTGCGCGGCTTGCCGAACCGCGGGAGGCATCTGCGGGGGGGGAGTGTTTTTGGCGGGGGGTGTTTGCGCGGTGAGGGGTAGCGCCGTGAGGAGAGACACTCCTATAAAAAGACCTACCCGCCAGTTAATTCGAGAACTTGCCTTCATCGGACGAATTTTTTCTCCCTTTTCTGCCAATTAGACAGGAATTTCCTACAAAAAACGGAATTTGCACTACTAAGGACTTCCAACATTAAATATACCCTACCCGCTTCCCTGAGCGGCTAGCAAGGAGATAGGTATTCATGCGAACTACTCTGGTCAAAACGATTTTGATAGGGCTTTGCCTTGTCCGCATAGGCGGTATGAGCGAAGCAACCCCTCTGAAAAAAGAGAGGCGCATTGTTCTCATTGCGGGTCCCATTACTGGACATGATAAGTATACTCACGAGTACGAGAAAAACGTGATACTTATTAAGCAGCTGTTAGACACATCGCCCAACCTAAAAGGCGTGCGTACAGAGGCTTATTTCAAAGGGTGGGTTCCAGACGATTCCCTTCTTGATACAGCAGACACTATTGTCTTTGTGACAGATGGAGGCGACCACCGTGAAGCAGATCATCCTCTCTACGTTGGTGACCACCTCAAGACCCTCGAAAAGCAGATGAACCGCGGGTGCGGTGTGATGATGTTCCACTGGTCAACCTTTCATGCGAATAGGCTCCACGACAAAATAACCGAGTGGGTAGGCGGCTACTTCGACTACGAGACGGGAAATACGCCGAACCACTGGTACTCCGCCATTCAAACTTGGAATGCGGAGACCGCGCTTCCCAACCCAGAGCATCCTATCTGTCGCGGAGTGCATCCCTTCACGCAGCCCGAAGAGTTCTACTACAATATGCGCTTCCGCGATAACGATGAGCGCGTGACCCCTATTATTACAACACAGCCACCCAACACGTCGCAACAGTACCCCGTAGGCTGGGCGGTGCAACGCAAGAATGGAGGGCGCAGCTTTGGGTTTACAGGCGGACATTTTTATAAGAACTGGTGGAACCCCGACTTCCGCAAGATGATACTCAATGCGATAGTCTGGACGGCAGGAGTGGAGATTCCAGAGGCGGGGGTCGTCTCGAAACTAGAAGCCCCTATCAAGACTCTAATTCTGACGGGGTATAATCACCCCGCGCACGAGTGGCGTACCACCACTGCCGCGCTTATTCTTGCCCTTGAGCAAGACCCGCGCCTAACGGTAGATGTGACAGAGAACATCGAAGACCTCGCTACCAGTAAAATTGATGACTACGAACTACTGGTATTAAACTATAATAACTGGGACAGACAAGGCTTGAGCGAACCTGCAAAGGCGAACCTTGTCAACTACCTCAAGCGGGGTAAGGGATTGACGCTCGTTCACTTCGCCGCGAGCGGCTTTAACTACACCCTGCCCAATAAGGAGTCGGAGTGGACGGAGTTCCGTACTAAGATAGCGGCACGTTCGTGGATGCACGACGCGGATAGCGGGCACGACTCTTACGCGCCCTTCACTGTCACCCCTATCGCCTCGCGTCATCCTATTACGCAGGGGCTTGCCTCTTTCGAGACGCTGGACGAACTCTACTTCAATCAGAAGGGAGCGGTATCGGCAGAGCCTCTCGCCATAGCGCACTCCAAAAAGACGGGCAAAGATGAGCCTATGGCGTGGGCGTACCGCTATGGCAAGGGGCGCATTTTTGAGACGGTACTGGGACACTCCGCTGTATCGGTACGCTATGCTGGGGCGCTCATACGGCGGGGAAGCCTGTGGACACTACACCGTCCCAACCTGACTTTCGACCCGCCGACCTCCCTCATGGAGAACGCTCTCTTCCGTAATGGTAGCCCCTGGACACTTGAAAAGTCGCTACAGTCTGCGCCGAAGAGTACGGCTATACGCCTTATACATAACGCCCCCCTCCTTGAACCAAAAGGGAAAACTCCACAGGTTGATAAGAAGACTTCACAAGACTGGGCAAACGTGGGTAACGACAAGGGCGGCACTCGATTCTCTACGCTCAAGCAGATAAACACGAAGAATGTGCAGAAACTCAAAGTCGCATGGACGTTCGACATGGGGGAAGGGGCGGGTGGTTCGACCATTGAGTGCGCTCCTATTGTGGTAGACGGCGTAATGTACATCACGACAGCGAAACTCAAAATAGTGGCATTGAACGCGGCGACTGGCGATGAGATATGGCGTTACGACCCCCATTCAGGCGGCGTAAACCGCGGGGTCGCCTACTGGTCAGATGGCAAGTCAAACGGCGAACGGCGTATTCTGATGGGCACGCCAGATGGTCGGCTTATCTCTCTGAATGCGAAGACGGGTTCACTGGACAGCAGATTCGCGCAGGGTGGTACGCTCGACCTCCGCCAAGGGCTAGACCGCGATATAACGGGCATGGGGTACGGAGTCACCTCCGCTCCCGCTATCTTTGAGAACATTGTAATACTCGGTTTTGTAAACACCGAATCGCAACCCGGTGCGCCCGGCGATGTTCGCGCCTTCGATGTTCGCACAGGGAAAGAGGTCTGGAAGTTCCACACGGTTCCGCGCCCTGGCGAGATAGGAAACGACACATGGGAGGGGGACAGTTGGAAAGACCGCTCCGGTACGAACCCTTGGGCAGGCTACACCATTGATGCGAAGCGGGGTATTGTGTTCGCTGGTGTTGGCTCTGCGACCTCCGACTTCTACGGTGCAGATAGGAAGGGCGCAAACCTCTTCGCGAACTGTGTTCTTGCGCTGGATGCACGCACCGGTAGGTACTTGTGGCACTTCCAGACGGTTCATCACGATTTGTGGGATCACGATAACCCCTGCCCGCCTGTGCTGATAACGGTGAATCGGGGCGGCAAGAAAATCGACGCAGTGGCGCAAGTTACGAAAACAGGCTTCTGCTATATACTAGACCGTGTTACTGGAAAGCCTCTCTTTGACGTGCGCGAGGTTCCTGCGCCCGCCTCTGATATTCCGGGAGAGAGTGCCTTTCCCACCCAGCCGGAACCCGTCGCGCCGCCTCCCTTCTCGCGCCTTGAGTTTACGGACGCGGACGTGACCAATATCTCGCCCGAAGCCACGCAGTACGTGAAAGAGCAGTTGAAAAAACTGCGGTATGGAAAGAAGTACTATCCTCCAACAGTAGAGGGAACGGTAACGACACCGGGCTTTCATGGCGGGGCGACATGGAGCGGAGACTCTTTCGACCCAACGACGGGCTTGCTCTATGTGAATACGAACAACGTGCCTTGGATAACCAAAATGAACCCCGACGGTAAGGGGAACTACAACTTCGACGGCTACAACCGCTTCCTAGATCAGTTCGGCTATCCTGCGATTAAGCCCCCCTGGGGCAATTTGACCGCCATTGACGTGAGCAAAGGGACTTTTGCGTGGCAAGTGGTTTTGGGAACCTATCCAGAGCTGATAGCAAAGGGGATACCTCCTACCGGCACGGAGAACTTTGGCGGGACTTTAGTCACGGCGGGAGGTTTGGTGTTTATTGCCGCGACTAAGGACGAGAAGTTCCACGCCTTCGACAAGATGACGGGCAAAACTCTCTGGGAGTATCAACTGCCTTTTGGGGGCTACTGCGCCCCTAGCGTCTACATGGTGAACGGCAAGCAGTATGTGACCATAGGCGCGGGGGGAGGCGGTAAGTTGGGAACGAAGAGCGGAGATATGTTCGTAACCTTCGCGCTCTCTGACGAGTAATACGAAGAGAGGGGCGCAGTCGTAATTCTGTGCCCCTTTTTCTCTACATACTCGGTTTTGTGGGATAATAGTAGAGGTTTGGAATATAGTTCGGGGAGGTAATGTTATGACTGTCACAATTGAACTTACGAAAGAGGAAGAGACAAGCCTTAAAAGCCTTGCTGATAATCAGGGTACAGATATTCCGACGATGATTCGCTATCTGATTCTGCAAAATGGTATGTCTGTGAATACTTGGGGAATGAAGCAAATCATCGAATGGGATAGGGAAGAAGTATTAGGACATTGGCAAGATAGAGGCGACGCTCAGGAATTAGCGCGTCAACTACGTTACCCTACGGGCAAGTCGTAATGGCGTGCCTCCTCTTAGAGGGTGTTGAAAAACTCATTTTTTGAGCCTTCTGAGCATGATATGTGTCATAGCAAGGTATATCATCGCTTCACTGTTTTGGGGGAGAAACT
>JAPLCR010000070.1 GCA_026392135.1 Armatimonadota bacterium | reverse complement strand
CTCATTCGTTCGCGAAAACGAGTTAGTTTTGTATTGTCTGCCGACTCCGCTACAGAACCCAATCCAGAACGAGACCAACTAGCCGGGTATTCGGGTCCTACAGTATAGTTATCACGATATAAATACGCCTTGCTATTCTCAAACCGAAATAGGAGATTATCGTTTTCGGTCAACCACTCTGATATAACTCTACACTTGCCAGTTCCCTTCTCATGTTCGGCTTCAAGATGATAGCGAAAAGTGTCGGCTTGCTCTTGAACATCCACTTCAAAGGTCTGCACATAAGCCTGTTGCCATCGTGTAAGCGAGGATTCAGGGAATATGTCGGACACATACTCAATACCTGTCATAAACCGCCGTAAAGCGTCCAGAACTTCAAAAAGCGTAGTTTTGCCTACCCCATTTTCGCCTACAATCAAGGTTTGAGAGCCAAAATAGGTATCAAAATTGACAAAGCATTTGTAGTTATCTACGAAGAGCCGCTTAATCATGACAGTTTCTCCTTAAAACGGAACAACAACTATCTCGCCACTTTCAACACGAGCGACCTCTGTAAATCGCTCTCTGCTGTTCGAGGAGTCTTCAGGGGAGCGTGCCATTTTATCGGCAATGCGAATCTGTTGAGGGCGCATATTACCCGCGACGATTCTTGCGTTCGTGTCGCCTTCGCTTCCGGCGTGTGCAATGCCGCGCAGAGTCCCAAACACCACAATATCGCCCGTTGCAACGACCTCTGCCCCTGCATTCACATCCGCCCCAATCACAAGATTACCTTGATGCACTACACGCTGCCCAGAGCGCACCGTCTTGGGAATATAGAGGGCGTTATTACCACTGACCGCCTCCCCCACAGAAGAGACCGTGCTGGTACCCGGCTGCATAGTGTAGGCATTGAGAGTAAGGCGGCGTGCCGCCTCTTGTGTCGCCGTATCAGTCGCAACTATCGCTACTGTTAGTAATCCATGTACCGACCTCAGGTAATGAATAAATGCCTCTAACGGCTCTACCTGAACGGACCTATCGCCCAGATGAATCGTAATTTGAGAACTTCGCCCCAACTGGCTGTTTTTCGTCTCTTGAAGCTTTGCCTCTACTCGATTCTGAACCTCTTCCCACGCTCCTTCCATCGGGATAGTGAGCAAAGACTCTTTCAAAAGCCCATTCCGCCAAGTAGTCATTTCAACCTCTGGCAATGTTGTCGCCCTCCCACTCTGCCTTCTGTGGCAGAGTTCCTTACAGGTTTCCGCGCACGCTCTCCGTTTTTGAGGAGGTTAGCCTCCTGTCATTGGTACGTGTGCTCTTAACAAAGTATGACACTTTTCAACGCTGTTTTGCAAGGAGTTTGAGGAACACTCTACCCCTCTTTTGAAGAGACCGAGGAGGACTACATCGAGACTTGTGAGGACAGGGCATTATACGGTAGACTAGAAACCACAATAGGCACTTATAAGGCTTTTGTTTGGCAATACCCTCTCTGAGCGTGCGCTCAGTGTCATAGCCCAGAGTTCGACTACCTATTGGTACTGCAAACTAAAAAGAAGGAGATTGGAACATGATACACAGACCAGTTCGTTTTTTGGTAATTGCGGGGCTACTCATAAGCAATATAGCCTCCCTCTCATACGCACAAGGCAACAATACCGCTCAGGCAATGCGTAATATCCGACAAGCACAAGGCACCCTCGATAAAATGACAAAGGTGATTGATGGCATAGAGGCACGAAAAAAACGGAAGACTCCAGTAGTACGTACTCAGCGCACACAAAGAACAGCCCCAATACAACGGCTGAAACGCCAACCTAACGCCCCAAAACCAAAACCTTAGAGACACTTTGGAATGCGGCTTCCTACCTCAACTCAACCTCTAGTCTATCCCCTGTAGACATTTTCACGGGTGACTGGAAGATTATCACTAGGTCTTTGCCCGTAGTAACAACAGAGCGCACGCCTATAGGAGACACGCCCAAGCTCACGATGAGGATAGCTTCGCGCCCCTCCACTGCTCCTTTGGGCAGACGCAAACCCTGCACCACTAAAACGCTTCCTGATCCTCCGAAATGCCTCTTACCTTTTAAAGAGATAAGCCTATCTAATCGAAGATTCAGCAGGTAGCCCTTTGCCCTAGGCTTAAACTCGATATGCCCCCAAAAGCGCGGCATCGAGATAGAAGTGATAAGAGTACGCCATGTTCCGGGGATACGAGGCGTGATCTGCACAACTTGGGTTTTAGGTTCGTACTCAAACCCGGCAAGAGTAGCGAGCGCATACCAGTCCGCAGTTTGTGCCGCAAAGCTACGCAGTGGCGTGTCCGCCTTATCTGCTTCGGCTTGATAAGAGTAGAGAGGAGGCACCTCTAACCCCATCGTCTTTAGGAGTTGGCTAAGCACTTTTTCGTACTTCTGGTAACCTACGGTATCGCCCATAGCAGAAGCCAGTTTTACTCCTGCCTTTAGCGCGTTCGCTAGCAGAACAAGATGCTCCTCCTTAAATGGTGCCTTATCTGTTTTTGAACGCTCTAGCCCTACTAACAGATACCCCAACGCAAGTTGTACTTTCGGATAGTGGAGCCGTAGTGCCTCTGTATCTTCCGTCCAAAGACAGTGCTGTTCGACAAGAAGTAGGTACGCAGAGGTGTTTTGAAGCTGCACAGTTGCGTTATCATTACGAGTATCTGGCTGAGGAAGGGCGACAGTGTAGCCACGCTCTACGTTTCCCGTATAGGCAGGCATCGCACCGTCAGCAGATTGTGTACGCGCAATGCGCTCTAGGTTAGTTGCATTCAGGTGTGGAAAGTAAGCCGCCAAAAGTCCGCTTGCCGCAAGAGTCTCGAAAGGCGACGCAAAATCTGCCCCAGACTGTGCCTCACCCGCCTCGCCCACTCCACTTAACAGACCACACTCTCCGCCTCTACCATGTATTATATGAGTATAAAGCACAGAGGCACAGTTGATAACTTGACTGACAAGCGGGCGCGGCAGGTTGGAATTCAACAGTCGCCTTTGGGCTTCTTCTGTAAGCGCAATGAGGTGGTGATACTCCGTCAATAACTCCTGCGCGGTTCGCACCGCCGAAGGGAAGTGCTTCCCTGCATAATCACCATAATCCACCCCAGAGAGGGCAAAATGGTGTGGTATATGCCATGCAACCGCAAACGGAATGTCCACATAGTCTCCCGGTCTTAGCGTCAGGCGTACTGCAATGGCTCCAGCAGGATGTGTCTTACCCTCCTGCCCCAAACCCACCGTCCCTTCCACTGCACCCTCTTTTGCAAACTGCTCCCACCACTGCGGGCGTGACAGCGCGTTCCACTCTGCAGTCGTTATAGTCACCTCTTTACGCGGGGGGCGAACCATAAGAGCCATCTCTCCCGTTGTGTTGTCTTGAAGGTGTTCTGAGGCGGAGTTACCAGATGTCAACACAGGTCCTTGCATCCCTATTCCGAAAAAGCCCTGCTCATCAAGTAGTGCACGCACCGCACCCCCATTCCGCTTTCTCACCTCCCCTAGCATCGCAGTTCCGCCTGCACCTAAAACATTCTCCCATGAGAGCAGAACGCTAACCTCAATGGGGACTGCTGATGGGTTCTTGAGCTCAAAAAGAAATAGCCCTGCCGGAAATGAGGAGTTCCGAAGATCATGAGGAATGAGTGGAGAGAAGACGCGCAGGCGCACTTGAAGAGGTATTGCCGAGTCAATAGGGCGTAAAAATGCCTCTGGAAACAGCCCTTGGAACTCCAACGACTGTACATTGGGTAGACCATAGGCGTTTTTGAGGGTCAGAGATCTTGCCTGAGTGCGTTCGCCCCGCTTCGTCCAGATTGAGGCAAAACATCCCGATAGATTCTGAAACGGACGCTGTGCATTGTGCGTCCATGCCCCCTGACCTATCGAACCGTCGCTATTCACTTGAAAGGTTCCCGCTCCCACACCACCGATATGCGTGCCAGAACGCGCAGGTACAGAGCGAAGCACCCCCGTGAGCGGGTCTATAGGCGGGGCGATTTGCGCCTTCATATTTGAGGAGAGTAGTGCAAGAATTAGTATAAAAATTGTGGGTAGGCGAGGTCTCATTCGTGTTTTGCCCCCATTCTTGGTATCAGATAGAGCAGTTTCCAGTGTCCCACCGTTTCAAAACCGATGCGGGAGTAGATACGCCCTGCAAGGGGGTTTTCATAGAAAAGCGTAGGCATTTTACCTGCCCGCTGGAGGTCTTGCGAAAGAGCAGAAACACACGCCTGAGCGTAACCTTTACCACGCGCATCAGGGAGGGTAAACACACCTCCTATCATGCCCGTACTCTTGCCCTCCACATTCATCAAGGCACAGGAGGCAATGCGTGCAGGGTGCAGAGCGGTAGCGGCTTCCTCCACCATAAAGGCGCGTTCATATCCTATCTTGGGAAGCAGATTGGCACGGCTACGGTACATATGCCCCGCGGCAGAGTAGAACGAAACCAGCTTTTCGAGGTCAGAGGTGCGGACAGTACGCGCAAAAGACAGTACAGCGGGGTTGCACTGAGGAGGCTGATGCAGAGCCATATAGAAACTGTCTTCTTGTGCGGAGACTTGATACTTTTGGAGGTAGGGACAGAGTGCTGTGATAGTCTCAATAGTCCCACGGATCCCCACAACACCCACCTCCGCATCTATCTTCTCTGCAAACAGGGAAGCGCACTCTCCTGCCGTATCTACCACAACAACGGTGTTGCTAAAGCGGGTGAGGATACCACAAAGGGCTGTCTCTCCAGCAGTAAAGGCTCCCCAGAGAGTCACATAGGAGCTCTTTAACCCGTAACTCTCTATGTTCATCCTCGCTGTCTCCCACCGCCAGCGGTCAGAGTTTGCGAGGTTCCCCAAAAGCAGAGTGTCTTCCGATTCCAATCGGCGCAAAACAGTGGGTGGTCTGCTCATCGGTGCAGGGTTCTCCCTTAGTTTTTACCGTCTGTCGTCGGAGTAGGGCTAGGATTCGTACCCGCTTCGGTGTTGGGCTGGGTTTCGGGCGGAGGCACAGGGCGTTGTTCAGGCGTAACTACGAGCTGGTGCGTAACGAACTTTCCAGAGGTGTCTCCTACAGTAATCGTAAACGTGATAGGTTCGTTGATTGGTATGGGTACTTCCATGTTGCCTGAGAGACGAGAGGACTCACCCACAGTTCCTTTATCGGAATCTATGCGAATAGATTTCGCATACCGGGTCTGCCAAAGCAGTTTGATTTTGTCGCCCACATAGATTTTTTTCTTGTCTGTACCGAAGGCAGATATTTCGGCGATGCAGGTATCCTTTGGCGCAACCGTCACCTTAACCGTCTTCTCTACAAACACCTTTTCATCACTTCCTATGGCACGAAGCGTATAGATAGTATCCTTATCTGCTATGAGCGGACGTGTCTGCTCATAGAGGGGTAGGCTCATATTACCCGGGTCAAGCAACAGTTTTACTGCCCCCTTCGATTGCCATGAGAGAAGTATCGTATCTCCTTCGTGTACTTTATCAGGCTCTGCCCGAAAAAAAGCAATGCTAGGCTTTGGAGAGGGGGGCGGGATAGTGACATCAATGGTAATGATCTGCTTCGTAGTCACTCCATCCTTACGGCGTACCTCTAGGGTGTAGGTAGTCTGAGGTCCTTGAGGGGTTACGGAGATGCTTCCCGCCGAGGGCGGCGGAGAGGAAGGAATATTCTCCGTTATCTCTGGTCCATCCCCCTGCCTTCGCTTGATAAGCAGGGACTCAAAATTGGGCTGGACATCCCATGAAATAGTGACACTACCGCCTTGGGGAACTTGCGTGTTCAGCGCGGTAAAGCTATGTATCTTCAGAGCAGGAAGCGGGCGGGGCCACAGGTACCATGTTAGGGATCCTCCTATTGCAACGAGCGCGAGGAATATACCGAGTAGCGGTGAAATAAGGCTACGGCGTTCGAGTTGCCCGTGTGTGTTGCCTGTAGCATAAGAGGAGCTGGCGGCACGAGCAGAGATAGTAAACCCGTAAAGTTTTCCACTTCCCCACACAGGAATCGATTTGGGACGAATAAGGAGCGGGCTTTGCAGGGTTTGACCGGGTTTGATACTGATGTGCTCTTGTTCAAACTCATAGGCGCACTCGTCATCGGCATCACTCGCATAGAGGCTGAGTGCCTCTTCTTGATTACCTTGATTTGAGAGAGAGACCTCAAACTCGTTGAGGGGCTGAAAGAAGGTAGCAATGCCGCGCTTAGGGTTGAGTTCGAGTTGAAGGCTACTAAACGATTTGACAGTGAGAGTCGCTTGTGCTACGCCGATAGCTCCCGTCTCCATTGCACGAACGCGCACAAGAAAGGGATAGGCTCCCGCATGGTTTTCACTGGTGCGCTGTATCCGAAAATTGATAGCCTCTTCGGCTTGTCCATTCGGGTCAAGATTCACGGCAGGCACGGGTATGCCGTACCACTCAACATCTATGCCTTCCACCTCCAGTAAGAGGCGGTCTGCCGTCTCCTGACGGTTGGTCACTGTTACTCGCATTTGGGTAAACTCACCCGGGTCAACGGTGAGGTTCGCCTCAGAGAGAGTAACTACTATTTTTTGCATATCGGCAATTGGGGATGACATCGCCTGACTAACTTTCTACATCAACACGAAACGGAGTAACGCGAAGTTCTTTTTCGCACCGTTCACAGTATAACATGAGACAAAATCGGTTTTGATTAGGAGGTAAGCAAGCCTTGTATGCCCACTCTACCTTTTCACATTATGGTATGTATGAACTATTTTGTCAAGGAGGACAAGAGTACCAATCTTCGGGTACAATGAAGATACTTGGTTTATATCTCCAGTATCAAGAAAGTGAGCAAAGCCCTTCGTGAACCCGATACTTACACAGTCTCTCTCCTTTATGGCTTGGGTTATTTATGGTAGTTTTTTCGAGTGGTATTGGCATAAGTTGTGGATGCACCATCCGCGCTCGCCTAAAGAGGCTTTTCGTGGGCACACTGTGGTTCATCACGGACTCTATCGCGGCGACGACACGTATTTTGTG
>JAPLCR010000247.1 GCA_026392135.1 Armatimonadota bacterium | reverse complement strand
TCCTTGCGCTCAATATCTACTGTGTTGCCGTTGTCGTCCTCTTTGTCCGAGCCTCCATCAATGGAAGACACCTTGAAAATCTCGCGGGTCGTCATTAACTCCGTAACTTCGTCTTCGCTCATATTCATCATCTGTGCAATCTGCTGATTACAGGGCGCAGTTCCCATCTGTTGAGTAAGCGAGTCTACTACGCGGGTAATCCGCTGATTGAGCTCCTGTAACCACGCAGGCTCTTTGATAATCTTACCTCTATCACGGAGATGGTGACGTATCTGCCCCACGATAAAGTGGGTAGCATAGGTGGGGAATTTTACATTTTTAGAAGCGTCGTAGAGTTCGATAGCGTTTAGGAGTCCGATATAGCCCTCTTGTACGAGGTCTTCAAAAGGCTCTGCCGCGCCAGAAAAGCGTCGGGCAATGCTCTCCACAAGGTTTGTGTAGTGTGTTACCACACGCTCCTGCAACTCCATACGCCCTGTTCGACGATACTCCAAAAGCGTTTGCAACATAACTTCATCCACTCCGCTCCTTGTCGATTGAGAAGGGATGCCCCGTTGTGATGAAGGATTTTGCATATTTTCGTACATGGCTTTTTTACCGTACAGACTGGTCATAACCGTTTACTCTTCTTGAAGTCGTTGGTTTATTGGTAATGTACCCAATGAAGGGTTGCCCCTATTATTGCCAGTTATTTGAACAAACTTGAGGGCTTGTCAGCCTATCCTGCAAGTTATGCCTGTAAATATTTTTGAATTGGCAGGAGTCACCTCAAGTAAAGGAGAAACTTCCTGCGGCATACACTCAATATAAGGAAACCTAAGAACGATGCATCTTACCAGTGAAGAGAGAGCAGCGGGCACAATGTCGCCTGAGAACCTCGCGTTGGCGGTACGAACGCTCAACGATGTTGGATATGTGGTGTTGGAGGAGATACTCCCTCTCGATTGGGTTGAAAACGCACGCGCCCGGTGCGACGCGGATATTGCAGAGTTTGTGGCAAATGAACTCACCCCGGAGACTAATGCGGAGCGTGCAGGACACGTCAGTATGTTGGCGCCTATGCACGCTCCCTACACCGACGCTATCGCTGTAGAGAACCCTATCGCTCTTCAGGTAATGGAAGCGGCGATGGGTAAAAATATCTACTGTATGTTCTACAACACAAATACCGCCTACCCCGGCTCAATGTACCAACGACTACACCGAGATATCTATCTACCATTTCCTGAACTCGACCACCCTCTTCCCGTCTACATGGTGGTCGTAAATATCCCGCTCATAGACTTCACGTTAGAGAATGGAAGCACGGAAGTCTATCCCGGAACCCATCACATTACCGATGTTGCCCCAGAAGACAGCCAGAAACTGTTAGAGAGGGCACAGTATCTTCCGGCGACGCGCACGAATGTGAAAGCCGGCTCCATGGTCGTGCGCGATATGCGAATGTGGCATAGAGGGATGCCGAACCCCTCCGACACAGTTCGTACTATGCTCGCCATTGTCTATGGGCGTGGTTTCTGGATGACCGATCCGCGCATGAACAAAATACCACGCTCTACTTGGGACACTTTTTCGGAGAAATCGAAATACCTTTTCCGAAACAGCCCCATTATTGAGGATTCGAAACTCTGATTTTGGAATGTTTAGGGGTTACAATGAGTCAACCTTTTTACGTTTTGACAATAGTACTCTGTGTTGTGATATCGGTAGGCTTGGTGCGAAGCATCGTTCTACGCTCCCGTCGTCTCAATCGCCGCATCACAGAGTTCAAGGCAGAGATGGAGGAGCGGCAAAAGAGGGGTATACCCTTTAACCCCTACCTCGAGCTTTCACAACTCTATCAAGAAGAAGAGGACAGTAAAACCAAACGCAAACGGCGGAAATGATAGCGTTACTCACGCTGTCTTACCTAACCGCCTTCACTACAGGCATTCAATAAAAGGAGAGAACCTTGTTCAAAAGTACATCTATGCAGTGGTCGCGTCGTGAACTGCTGAAAGGCGCAGTAGCAGGAATTACGGCAGCAGGTCTGCCAGCGTGGTACGAGAATGCCGCCATCGCCTCCGAAATGGAGCGAGAATCGGAGATGCCCCGCCGGCTTGGAGCCAATGAACAGATAAATATGGCTGTTATTGGACCAGGCGGACGCAAGGGCGGCTATCGTCAGGGCTTCGGCGATACGATGGGTGCCTCACGCAAACAGGGCGTAAAAATTGTTGCGGTCTGTGACGTTGACAAAGGTCATGCCGAAGATGCGGCGAAGGCGTTTGGTCCCGACACAAAAATCTACCACGATTTCCGAGAACTGCTTGCCAACCCAGAAATTGACGCGGTGGTTATTGGAACACCCGACCACTGGCACGCGCTCATCAGCATCGCCGCCATGAGAGCGGGCAAAGATGTTTATTGCGAAAAACCGATGACGCTGACCATTGACGAGGGCAAGCGCGTCGTTCAGACCATGCACAAAACGAAGCGCGTCTTCCAAACGGGGAGTCAACAGCGTTCGGATGCGCGCTTCCGCCTCGCTTGCGAACTGGTACGCAACGGCAAAATCGGGAAACTCAAGAACGTCACCGCGCACCTGCCCACGGGACCCATCGGGGGACCCTTTGCACCCGAACCTATCTCTAGCGACTTCGACTACAACCTCTGGCTGGGGCCCGCCCCCGAAGCCGACTATTTTCTAGGGCGCACACACGGCAACTTCCGTTGGTTCCTCGACTACTCCGGCGGTATGCTCACGGACTGGGGAGCGCACCACAACGATATCGCACAGTGGGGTATCGGGGCAGACAGTTCGGGCCCCATTTCGGTAGAGGCGGTTGGCAAGGGGAACATGATAGGCAAAAACTGCTACACCACCTTCCCTGAGTTCGAAATAACCTATAAGTACGCGAACGGTGTAACTCTTCTCAGCACAAACCGAGGAGAAAATGGCGTGGATTTCGAGGGTGAAAGCGGTAATATCTTCGTCTCTCGTGGCACAATTCGCGCCAGCGACCCCAATATCATTAGCGATGCGCTACCCGCAAATGCCGAACGCCTCTACGCCTCCAACGACCATATGCAGAACTTCGTGGACTGTATCCGAAACCGCAAACTGCCCATCTGCAACGCAGAAGTAGGCTATCGCTCCGTGACGACCTGCCACCTCGCGAATATCTCTCTACGGCTTGGGGGGCGCCTTCTTGAGTGGGATCCCAAAGCGGAGGCTTTCCCCGACGACCGCGAAGCGAACGCAATGATGAAGCGAAAATATCGAGGCGACTGGAAACTGTAAACGCGCCTTCTCTTGTTCAACCCCTCTCAGGGGCGGAAGGGTCTCCTCTTCCGCCCCAACTCTTTTATAGCGACCTATATGATAAAAAACCTACTTTCCCGGCGCGAACTTCTTCTCGCTGGAGCCACACTAGCCCTACTATCGGAGGATTTACCCATGTCCGCGAACGCCGCCCACGCCAAAGAGCCGTTCCACTATAGCCTGAACACCAGCACGATACGCGAAGCGAAACTCCCCCTCGACAAACTTATCGAAATCGCCGCACGAGCGGGATACCACGCCATTGAGCCTTGGATAGATGAGATTAGCACTTACAAAGCACATGGTGGAAGCCTTTCAGACATCAAGAAGATGCTGGAAGACCACAACCTCACCGTTGAGAGCGCGATTGGCTTCGCCGAGTGGATTGTGGATGACGACACGCGCCGAAAACTTGGGCTAGAGATTATGAAGCGGGATATGGAACTGGTGGCACAGATTGGTGGAAAGCGCGTCGCCGCGCCCCCGCTCGGCTGTACCGACCACGAAGACCGTGACCTAATAAAAATTGCGGAACGGTATCGCGCGATCTGCGATATTGGAGATGAGACCGGAGTTGTTCCGCAATTGGAGGTGTGGGGCTTCTCGAAGACCTTGAACCGCCTCGGAACAGCAACCGCTGTCGCCATTGAGAGCCACCACCCTAAAGCCTGTATCCTCGCCGACGTATATCACCTCTACAAGGGCGGAACCGACCACGCCGCGATTCGCTTCCTGCATGGCGACGTTCTGCACGTTCTACACGTCAACGACTACCCGAACCTGCCCCGCGAGACCATCACCGACGCGGATAGAGTCTATCCCGGCGACGGGGTTGCGCCCCTCTCCGCCTTCTATCGCGACCTGAAAGCGGTTGGCTTCAACGGCTACCTCTCGCTGGAGCTCTTCAACCACGAGTATTACAAGCAAGACCCGCTCCATGTCGCGAAAACGGGCTTGCAGAAGACCCGCGAGACAGTGCGAAAAGCGTTTTCGTAAGCGCGTAGCCCCCTACCCTTTTGCCGCTCCTCTCTTTTCTGTCCGTCTGTATAAGAGGGCGACTTCCGGAAGCGAGAGGAGTTTTTGTTTGAAGACAGACTATACCCGAATCATCGTCTCCTGCCTTTTCGGTCTCGCCGTAAATCTGTTGGCACTCCTCGCCAGCGCAGATTCGGCGATAGCCAAATTAGGTACAGGGCGACTCTTAACATGGAGTAATATGCACGTGATTAAACAGGCGATAGCGGAGTATCAAAAGGATAAACACACTCTTCCCACGTCTCTGAATGCGCTCCAGATTAAAGGCAGATACGACAGGGACGCATGGAATCGCCCCATCATCTATACAAAGGCGGGTACGCGCTACACCCTCACCTCCTACGGAATGGACGGTAAGCCGGGAGGAGTAGGGCTGGACACCGACTTCACATTAGACAATCCCCGCCCAAAAGGCTCTCGCATTACCTTCCCGCAATACCTCATGTACGTGGCTCCGCCTGAGTTGGGATTTGCGGCGTGCATCAGCGGAGGGTTGGCGGGATTTCTCTGCTTTAGGGTATTCCCTCCAGAACGAATCGCGAAAACGCACAGAGTGGCGCTACTCGTCCAATTTGCAGCACTTCTATTAGGGACAGCGATTATCGCAACCCTCATCACCGTACTTCATGTCCCCACCGGACACTAGGAGAACGCAGATGAACCCACTCATAAAACGCACTGTCGCGTCTGTAGTATTTGGTCTTCTGGTCACTACAATGGGTCTCTACGCAGGGGCGAATATCGGAGTGGAGGTCATTGAACAACGAAGGCAAAACTTCACGATTAGTGATATGATGACGATTGTAAAAACCCTAAAGCAGTATCGAGAATCCGAACACGCCCTCCCCAAATCTCTGTCTGACCTGAACCAGACCAGTAATATCGAAACCACAGACGGTTGGGGGCATCCTTTCGTCTACAAAGTCAGAGGAAGCAACTACACGCTTCTCTGTTGCGGGCAGGACGGCAAGCTGGGAGGCGAGGGCTTGGATACCGATATAAGTTCCGACAATATGAGGTTGCAAGACCACAAAGGAACGCGAGCGACCTTCCGCCAGTACCTCTCTTATCCATACTTTGGGGATATGGCGGGGAGAGCGTGTCTTGGCGGCGGGTTGGCGGGTCTGCTCTGTTTTGCACTGCTCCGGCGTGAAAAACGCTCCGAAGTGCTTCGAGGAAAGGTGACTTTCCAGCTCTTAGCTCTACTGGTAGCCGCAACGCTTATCGCCACGTTTATGACCGTGATGCATCTTCCGATGGGACACTGATGAAATACACAAGGCTACACTTGCCAAACCCGCACTAACCATGAACTTTCGCTACTTAAAAGACCCGCTCTTTCGCAGTCGGACTCGCCGGAAGTGAAAGACACGTTGAAAGACGCGCTGAAATGTGAAACGGAATCATTGATTTGGGAGGCTAGCGAGTGGGTACTGAAACAGGCTACAACGGAATTAAGCCGAGGCTGACTTTGATAGCGTTATCCACTCGCGCCAACTCTTCCGGGGAGAGCCACCCCACATAACGGTCTAAGCGCCGTCTATCTATCGTTCGTATCTGGTTGAGGAGGACGCGGGAGGGCGCTTGCAACCCCGAACTACCGGGCGTAATAGCCACATCCGTCGGGCGCGGAGTTCTGGCAGGGCGCGACGTTATCGCCGCGACAATTAAGACAGGGCTGTACGCATTGCCGACATCGTTCTGGATGATAAGCGCAGGTCGCCGTCCGCCCTGCTCGCTACCTACGACGGGGTCTAAATCTACGTAGTAGATGTCGCCGCGTTTTGGAGATGCGCCGACATTTGAATAGTTGGATTCGTTTGGCGGAGGGTTTGAGGGCATTCTAGTTCTCTTCGCCTTCCGCCGTCTCTCCGTCCACAAAGCGGTACTCGTTCGCTATTTCTAAATCGAGGTCGGCGTTGGCTTCGTAACCCGTCCGCAGTTCGTCGCGCAAGCGTTGTCGGCGCAACTCTTCCAGCCGCTCTTCGAGGACGCTATTGACGAAGCGGCTAAAGTTGCCGTCGCTAAGGGCGCGAACCTCTGCCGCAATGCGGGGGTCTAGGGTGAGTGTTACGCGAGTGAGGGACATTGTCTTACCTTTCTGTCATACTAGAAGTAGTATCTATAGTACTGTACAATGATGGCGTAGTCAATAGTCCGCGCTGATTGGTCAGTAGAGAATCGGAACCGCTGATTCAGGAATCTAGCGAGCGGGCGTTGAAACGAAACAAGCAAGAGAGTGGTCTTATAGAGTGTGATGACCCATTAAGGAGGTTGTGATGGCAGTGCAACAAGAGGTTTTAGAGGGTGTTGAAAAATTCTCAAAATGTGGAATAACGTTGTTATCATGTCCCGACAAAGTTACCCCACTGACCTCACCGATGGTCAATATGCGCTAATCGCGGCTCTTCTCCCTGCCCCTAAAACGAGCGGCAGAACGG
>JAPLCR010000460.1 GCA_026392135.1 Armatimonadota bacterium | reverse complement strand
CCAAACTCGCCGCCCCAGATAACGAGAGTGCTTTTGAGTAGCCCGCGCCGTTCAAGGTCGGTCAGGAGTGCTGCAATCGGCTGGTCGGTCTCCCCCGCATGGCGACCATGATTCTTCTCAACACTCTCGTGCGCGTCCCACGTCTCCTCAAGGTGTCCGCCGCCGGAGTAGAGCTGCACGAAGCGTACTCCTCGCTCTACCAGCCGCCGCGCAATCAGGCAGTTTCGCCCGAACTCGCCCGTCTGTGCCCCCCCTACACCGTACATATCGAGCGTTTTGCTGTCCTCTTTACCGAGATCTACCGCCTCTGGAACCTCCGCCTGCATACGGTAGGCAAGTTCGTAGGTGTGGATACGCGAAAGTAACTCTTCCGCTCCCGCATGGCTTTGCAGATGTTCGTGGTTGATTTTCTCTAGTAAGTCCAACTCTGCACGCTGATTTTTGGCGTTTACCGCGCCGTGCAAATCTAGCACGGGGTCGCCTGTCGGACGAAAGAGAGTTCCCTGATAGGTGGCGGGCATGAATCCCGCCGCCCAGTTCGGTTGACCGCTAATAGGTCCTCCTCGCTTGTCGAGAATGACGACATAGCCCGGCAGGTTCTGGTTCAGCGTGCCAAGCCCGTAGACCGCCCAACTCCCAAGCGCGGGTCTTCCAATGAACGTACTCCCCGTATTCAGAGCGACAAGCGCAGAGCCGTGCGCGTGACTATCTGTATGACATGAGCGAATCAGAGCGATCTTGTCGGCGTGTTCCCGTAGGCGCGGGTAGAAGTCGCTAATCATCAGCCCGCTTTTGCCGCCCGGACGGAAGGGGCGCACCCCGGGCATCAAGAAGCCTTTTTTGCGCCCGCCAGAGTTCGTGTACTGAAAACTCGCGGGTAGCTCCTGCCCCGCATATTTAGTGAGCGACGGCTTATAGTCGAAGGTGTCAATATGACTGGGCCCACCGTTCATCGTCAAAAGGATAACGCTTTTAACCGGGCTAGGAAAGTGAGATGGGCGTGGCGCAAGCGGGCTTTTCGGCGTGTTCGTCTTGCCAGAATCGGCGTAGCCGTGCTTCGCGAAGAATCCGTCCGCCGACAGCATACTGAGCAGAGCCAGCCCTGTGACTCCCCCGCCCATCTCCCATATCGCCTCCCGCCGCGTTTTGCCACAGGGGAACTGTCTCTCATCCGACTGTTTTGCCATAGTTGCTAACTCCTAATCCACATACAGAAACTCGTTCGTGTTGAACAGAACGTGGCACAGCGAGGTTAAACCGACGGGTGCAGGCGGCGGTATTGGCGCAAGCCCGTACCTGCCATGAAGCATATTCCACACAGTGTTACGCTCTTTTTCGCTCAAAGCATGGTCATACACCAGTATCTCGTAGATTTCGCCGTTCCAAAACTCTCCATTGATATTGCCCTGCTGACCAATCACGTAAGGCGGCGCGAGATTGCGGGGCGGTAGAGCAGAGGCTTGACGCGCCACCTCGAAACGCCCCTTAAAGAGCGTAGTGCTGTCCCTATCCGCTACCGCAGTAAGTAAGAACGGTTTGCCGGGTTCGTAGAGCGGTGAGACGGGTAAAAAGCTATCTGTAAAGCGTAGGTTGGCACGTCCCGTTGCGCCCAAGAAGACAGAGGTTCCGACGTTTCCTTCTCGATTCCAGTTAGAGAGTAACTCACGATGGCTTCCACCGTTCGCTCTATCGTTCGCAATAACAATTATAGTAAACTGCTGCGAACTAATAACCTGTTTTGGAATACTAAGGAACTCTCCTGCACCGCTAAAGGAGACGGCAGGGAGACTGCTCGATAACTTGTCCACCAGTGCCGGATATGCCCCTTTACTGGTCTGCATAGCATCAAATTTGTTACCCGATTGATCTTCCCACTGCACAATACGCGGATAGTTTGCAGTCTCTGTCACCACTCCTTTGTCTGCTCGTAACCAGAGTCGTAGTCCTGAGCGAACGGCAGATTCGCTCCACCCCTTATCTATGCTCGGCGCGGCGGTGGTATGCCTTTTTAGATAAGCGACTGCGGCTT
>JAPLCR010000538.1:8769-9728 GCA_026392135.1 Armatimonadota bacterium | reverse complement strand
GGTATCTTTTGGTTTCATCGCTTTTGAGTGGCGTGTGTAACCTTTAAGGCGTTATTTGCGTCTAACGGTGTATAAGGAGCGGCTATTATGGGAACAGTGCGTTACAACGTTATTAACGGTCAAGTGTTGTCTGAAACGAGAAGCGGGGTACGGAGAGACTATCTGACGGATGGTCTAGGGAACACGCTGGCTCTACTGGACAACACGCAGACGAAGACGGACACCTTCGACTACTTTCCTTCAGGAACCGTAGCCGTTCGCACAGGGACGACTGCGACTCCGTTCCAGTGGGTGGGAGGACAGGGCTACTTCAAGGACAGCGGCACACGAACCTACGTCAGAGCGCGTAACTTCCACAACAACTTAGGACGCTGGGGGAGCCAAGACCCCATTGGGTTCAACGCAGGTGACTTCAACCTCTACCGGTATGTCAACAATAGGTTTACCGTAGCGACTGACCCGAGTGGGTTAGTACAACTAAGGCCAGCACCAGATCCAGATGGCGGACCTTGGGATATAGATCCCGGGTGTACTCGAAAAGAGAAGTGCGGAAAGTTTGGAGCTTATTGGCATTTGGCTCTGTCGCCTCTGCCTAGGTGGTTTGTTGGCTACTTACAAGCCACTGGTAGCCAAGTGCCTAATGGAGGGAAAGGTCCCCATTATATCGTTCAGTGGGTACAGATTGCGGAATGTGACAAAAATGCGACAAAATGCGAGACCACCTACAATTATTGTGAACGTTGGACTATAAAGTCAGGTGAGACAAGCCCTTCCTATCCCCCTCCTATGGCGAACCGCAACCAATATGACGATGGATTTTGGAATACACCGACGGATAAGAGCGGAATATATACCATCAGTGGCGTTGCTAAGTTTTTCAACAGGGATAGAGTAGTTCCCGGCACGGGAGGCAAGACGATTGGTGATATAGTCGATCCCTGGAAACCTGATCCGAATAA